>JAYURK010000019.1:0-20522 GCA_043756235.1 Ferruginibacter sp.
CAGTATTATAAACAATAGCTCCGGCCGTTGGCAAACCGGCAATACCCCAAATATAATTTGATGTAAAAGCAGCATTAGTAAAATCTACTTTTGGAGGTATAAAACTTTGCCATGTTGTGGGAGCAGCAGCATTGTTACTTAATTCTAATACAGCTGCCTGGTTAACAGCACCTGAATTATAACCAATTCTCACCTGTGCACAACAAATGCAAACAGTAAATGCAAAAGCTACAGAAAATAATGTTTTAAGCATGGTGTTAAGTTTTTATTTGCCGGGAAAAAATTATTGAGCCTGCGGAACAAGCTGCACTTTTATTGAAACTGGAAAAGAAAATCATCCCTTTAATAAAATTTGTTTTATAGAAAATCATTAAAGAACTGCCTAAAATTATTAAATGAAAGGAAGCAGGGTAACGGCTTTTCAATAATGGCGGTTTTGATTGTGTTTACGGCAGCTTTTTTAATTAAAGTCTTATTACTTTTATCATCACTAATAATGCAGCATCAGTTATGATAATATTATTGGTGTATTTATGCGTAGTTTAACAGCAGCATTTTAATAGAATTTTTACTGTATTATTTTTACCAATTGCGTTGAAGTAATTAAATATGCACACTAACATTTTCAATAAAAGATTTCGGGCTATTGTATTATTTTCATTGGCCTATGCAATGTCAGTAAATAGTCAGCCGCTTTTATTTGAAAATTATTCTTCGGAGCAGGGCTTATCTCAAAACAGTTGTTATGCCATTGCACAGGATGATGATGGGTTTATGTGGTTTGGCACACAGGATGGATTGAACCGGTATGATGGTAAGCAATTTAAAATATTTTTACCTCAAAACGCTATTGGCAAAAAACTCCCTTCCAATTATATTTCAACACTTTTTTTTGACAAAGAAAAAAATTTAATGTGGGTAGGCACGCTGCAGGGTACTTGTTTGTATGATCCTGCTATAGATTCGCTGGTGCGTATAGCAGATCAATTCCCATTTGCCTCCAGCCTGGAAAAGGTACCGGTAAAAAAAATAATCTCCTTTAAAAAAAATGAATACTGGTTTATAACTTACACCAATGGCCTGATACTATTGAACACCTCATCAGGATTGCTCACTTCATTTTTTAATGACAGCACCAATAAAACAAGGGTAAGCAGCATTGTTGAGCACAATGGAAAAATAATTGCGGGGCTTTTAAATAATCTTTATTTTTTATTGCCCGATGGCACAAATTACAAAACACAACCGCTGTATACACTACATTTTATCCCTGAAATAAGGGAACTGTTTTCGTACCAGGGCGCTCTATGGGTAGGCACACTTACCGAAGGATGTTATATAATTAATAACCCGGTTGACCAAAAAGACAATATCTCTCCTTTTAAAATAAAAACAGATGGAGTTGGGTGCTTTATAACAGATGCAGCAGATAAATTATGGATTGGCACAAGGGGTAATGGCATTGTACAATACGATAGTAAAACCCAAACAGTACAAACAGCTACGCATGACCGGTATGATGGACGTTCACCAGGAAAAAATTTTGTTTTATCGTTATTTAAAGACAGGCAGGATATTATTTGGTGTGGCCTTAGCGGAAGTGGTATCGCAAAATACGATCCGTTAAAATACCAGTTTAACAGTATCAGTAATCAACCTTCAAAACCTGCTTCACTCCCCGACAACATGATTTTTGATATGTATAAATGCAGCGATGGCACTTATTATGTTGGTACACAAAACCAGGGAATTGCAGAGTGGGATATTGCAAGCAACCAGTTTTATGCATACTCAGCATCTTCAAAAATTGGAGTAGTAAGCAATACCATTTATGATATAACCGAAGATGATAAAAACAATTTATGGATAGCAAGCTGGGGCGGATTGATGCAGCTGGACAGAAAAAGAAAACAAATAACTTATAAAGAAAACAAAGATCTGCCCGCCACAAAAAAATTGTACGGTATAATAAAACTTAAAAATGCCGACAGCCTTTTATTAACCGGCGAAAACGGCCCGGCATTTTTTTCTTTAAAAGATAAACGCTGGGTTTCTCTGCCTGCAAACATAGCATGGCCCTCCGCTTATATTGGAAGGTACATGTACGAAGATGAAAACAATACTGTATGGGTATGCACAGTGGGTGCAGGTTTGGGTAAATATAATTACCGGCAATCTACTTTTGAAATTATTGAACCGGTAAAAAAATATGCCATCTATGTAAGGCACTTGCTGCCCGATGGTCCTGTATTTTGGCTTGCAACCGATAACGGAATTTTGCTGTACGATTTTAAAAAGAATACAGTGGTAAAACATTTGTTGTTAAACTCGGCGGGGCTTTCTAATGTTTGCTATGCTGTTCAAAAAGATAACGAAGGTTTTTTTTGGGTAAGTACCAATACAGGCATCTATAAAATAAATCCTCAGAATAAATATTCAGTTCAACATTACAATATGGGTAACGGGCTTTCTTTTTTGGAATATAATACGGCCTGTACATTTAAAGAAAGTGATGGCACTCTTTTGTTTGGAGGTGTAGAAGGCATTACAAAATTTAAGCCTGCAGCATTAAATCAAAATAATTTTAGTCCAGCGCCCCTCATTACCGCAATTCAGGTTAATGATATTGCCTGGCCATCTAAAATTTCGCCTTCTCTTACCAATAATATTTCATTAAAATATAACCAGAATTTTATTACACTCAATTTTGCGGTAACTAATTTTTCCAATCAAAATAATAACCAGTTTGCTTACAGGCTAAAAGGGCTTACAGATAACTGGACAAACTGTGGCAACAGAAATTTTGTAAGCTATACCAGCCTGCCGCCGGGAGAATATTTTTTTGAATTAAAGTCGGCAAACAGTGATGGCATTTGGAGTGCAAAAACAACATCGTTGAATATTTTCATTCATCCTCCATGGTGGCAAACATGGTGGAGCAGGGCTGCCGGTATTTTACTGCTTGCCGGGCTTATTACATGGTTTGTAAAAAGAAGAATTAAAATTATCCGCAGCGAAGCAACATTAAAACAAAAAATTGCTGAAACAGAAATGATGGCATTAAGGGCACAAATGAATCCTCATTTTATATTTAACAGCCTCAACAGTATAAGAGAAATGATATTAAGCAATGAGAACAAAGAAGCCTCCCATTTTCTCAGCAAATTTGCTCATCTTATAAGAGTTACTTTAGATCAATCTGGCCAGGCTTTTATTACCCTGCGCAATACCATAGATTACCTGCACCGTTATGTGGAAATGGAGCAAATACGCAATAACAATTTTACCTGCACCATAACTGCTGAGAAAGATTTAGATGCGGATGAAATTGTTTTACCCCCGATGCTGATACAACCTTTTATAGAAAATGCGATATGGCATGGCATAACATGTGTACAAAAAAAAATCCACATCAATGTTACTTTTACAAAATCCACAGAATCCAATGGTCAACATCACCAATTAGTGTGCACAGTTGATGATAATGGCATCGGTGTAAATCAATCATTAGAAAATAAAAAAACATCTGTTTGGCAAACACCGGGCAACGGCAATTTGCATAACTCTGTAGGTATAGCAAATATTAAAAACCGTATTGCGCTGTTAAATGAAAAATACAAACTGCAAAGCAGTGTTAGCATACAGGATAAAAAAGATATAGCAGGCCAAACAGAAACAGGCACTTTAGTTACGCTGCATTTACCAATTGAAATAAATGAACCATGACAACAATAAAAACAATTTTGGCAGACGATGAGCCAAGAGGATTAAGCTCCCTGCAAAAATTACTGGAGATAAATTGCAGTGCAGTAGAAATTATTGCCACCTGCAGCAGTGCGGCCGAAGCAACTGATGCCATAACAACCTTGCAACCGCAATTAATTTTTTTAGATATTGCCATGCCCGGAGCAAGTGGATTTGATTTACTGCATAACCTGCCTGCTATAAATTTTGAAATAATATTTGTAACAGCACACAGTAATTATATGACGCAGGCTTTCAGATTTAGTGCTGTAGATTATTTATTAAAACCTGTAGATGATGAATTGTTAAGAGAAGCGGTGAAAAGAGCCGAAAAAAAAATTGCTGAAAAAAGCAGCGGGCAAAACATAGAAACTTTTTTGCACAACATGCAGCACAAAGGCGGATCACAAAAAATGAAATTATGTATCCCTTCGGTAAAAGGTTTTCAGGTGGTGCAGATACAGGATATTATTTATTGCGAAGCCAGCAGCAATTATACTAATTTTCATTTTACCAACCGGCCAACTATTTGTGCCAGTAAACCTATTCATGAGTATGAAGAACTGTTGGAAGATTCTAATTTTATCCGCACCCATAAATCTTACATGGTAAACCTGGAGCATGTAAAAGAATATCTGCGTGGCGAAGGAGGAACAATCGTACTTTCCAATAATCAGGAAGTAGAAGTATCCCGAAGAAAAAAAGATATGCTGATGACGAGGATGAAAGAGTACTATAAGTTTTAATAGCTTCTATCATTATTCGCTTTTTTTATTGTGCATATATTTTATACCCAAATAATTTACCGCAGCAACTTAAAACTCTTTTTAATTTTCTCTCTTATATTTCCAGCGATATTGATTATACTCAGCCTTGATAAAAAACAAAGACGATCTTTTTTAAATTAATTTTTTTGGATGCACCTGCCTGATATATTATTTTCTGCTGAGATTGCTTAAAGCAAATTATACAGCCTTAATAATTTTTGATCCAAAAAAATAGGTTGATAAAAAATATATCAATAAAGATTTCACATTTGTTCATTTGAGTGATGGCTTAATTGCTGATTACTGGGGTGAAAAAATGGCTTCCACCCCATCTTGGTTGGATAAGTTTATTACTTTTTTACTTATTGCTTTACTAATTCTTATTATTGCATTAATCATCTATGTACTTACCGCTATTTTTGACTAGTTTATCTCTCCTTCTATTTCACTAAATTGCATCATTAAAGCTCAACAGAATTAATTAGTTGAAGAGTGTCTCGGCTTAGGCCAGACCAATGAAGCTAAATAAAATCCTATGGCTGGGCACCAAAATAATATAAAATAATCGCCTTCATTTACCCCTTTAGGGGATAGGGGCTACCTATATTTATGCAAAAAGAAGAACTACGCAAACAACAGGCATTAGAATATCACGCCAAAGGCAGGCCCGGTAAAATTGAAGTAGTGCCTACCAAAGAAGCCAAAACACAACGGGATTTATCATTAGCCTATTCACCAGGTGTAGCAGCGCCCTGTTTAGAAATTGCTGCTAACCCCGAAGACGTTTATAAATACACGGCCAAAGGAAATTTAGTGGGCGTAATCAGCAATGGTACTGCAGTTTTAGGGTTAGGCAATATTGGCCCCGAAGCCGGCAAGCCGGTAATGGAAGGCAAGGGAGTGCTGTTTAAAATATTTGCTGATATTGATGTTTTTGATATAGAAATTAATGAAACCGATCCGGAAAAATTTGTACAGATAGTACAGGCTTTAGAGCCCACTTTTGGTGGCATTAATTTAGAAGATATTAAAGCACCAGAATGTTTTTATATAGAACAGGAATTAAAAAAGCGCTGCAAAATTCCTATTATGCATGATGACCAGCACGGCACTGCAATTATAAGCGCTGCCGCTTTGCTGAATGCACTGGAAATTCAAAAAAAGAAAATTGATAAAGTTCGTTTTGTGGTAAATGGTGCAGGCGCCGCAGCAATGGCCTGCATAAAATTATATGAAAGCCTGGGTGCAAAGCACGAAAATTTTATGGTGTTCGACAGGCAGGGGATTTTATACAAAGACCGCCCCGATGTGGAAGAAATGAAACAGGATTTTTGTGCCGACATTAAATATAAAGAGTACGATTTAGCCAAAGCTTTTAAAGATGCAGATGTTTTTATTGGTTTAAGTGCCGGCAATACCGTTAGTGCCGAAATGGTTAAAACGATGGCAAAAAATCCCATTGTGTTTGCCATGGCTAATCCTGATCCGGAAATTAGTTACGAAGCGGCTACGGCTAGCCGTAAGGACATCATTATGGCCACGGGCCGAAGCGATTATCCTAACCAGGTTAATAATGTTTTAGGGTTTCCATATATTTTCAGGGGCGCACTGGATGTAAGGGCCACTTCCATTAACGAAGCCATGAAGCTGGCGGCAGTAAAGGCTTTGGCCAATCTTACCAAAACCCCCGTACCCGATCTGGTAAATCTTGCTTACAACGAAAAAACAATTTCTTTCGGCCCCCATTATATTATTCCAAAACCCGTTGACCCAAGATTATTGGCTACTGTTGCACCCGCTGTTGCAAGGGCAGCTATGGAAAGCGGTGTTGCAAAATATCCTATAACAGACTGGGCTGCCTACGAGCTGGAATTAAATAAGCGCCTGGGATTAGACAACCAGTTAAGCCGTGTTATTGGCAACAAGGCTCGTAAAGACCCTAAGAGAGTTGTTTTTGCTGATGCAGAAAATTTAAAAATTTTAAAAGTTGCACAGTTGGCACAGGAAGAAGGCGTGGCTTACCCTATTTTATTGGGTGATGAAAACCGCATTTTAAAATTAGCATTAGACAATGGAATTGACCTGGAAGGCATGCCCATTATTAACCCTAAAGATGATAAGCACGAAGAATTGCGCAAACAATATGGCGACAATTTTTTTGCAAAGCGCCAGCGGCGTGGGGTAAATAAATACGAAGCCTGTAAAGCCATGAAGGACCGTAATTATTTTGGTTGCATGCTGGTAGAAACCGGCGAAGCAGATTGTATGATAAGTGGCTTAAGCAGAAATTACCCGGATACTATTAAGCCGGCACTGCAGGTAATTGGCACTGAAGAAGGAGTGGAAAAAATTGCGGGCATGTATATTATGTTCACCAAGCGTGGCCCTTTATTTTTAGCGGATACTACAATTAATTTTAATCCTACTGCCGAAGAACTGGCAGAGATAACTTTACTGGTAGCAAAAGAAGTAAAACAATTTAATATTAAGCCACGCATTGCCATGCTTTCCTATTCCAACTTTGGCAGCAGCGAAGGCGAAGAAGCAAAATTGGTTCGCCGGGCTAGAGCAATCGTAAAACAAAAAGAACCCAATTTAATTTGCGATGGCGAGGTGCAGGGCATTATGGCTTTTAATAAAGAAATATTAAAAGATAATTATCCTTTTACCGAATTAATTGAAGGAGAAACCAACACGTTAATTTTTCCAAACCTGGCTGCTGGTAATATTGCCTATAATTTATTGCAGGAAATTGGGGGCGCCGATTCTATTGGCCCCATCTTACTTGGGTTAAAAAAACCAGTGCATGTTTTACAACTGGGCAGCAGCATACGCTCTATTTTTAATATGGTGCTGATTGCAGTAGTTGATGCACAAATGAAAAATAAAACCGACACACAGGCGGTAGTAAACAAAAGTAAATGGTGGAAAAGGTTTAGAAAAACCAGTCACGATTTATGAGGTGTGATGCAGCGTGTATGATGTAAAATTTAGGTTGTAGTTTTTTGTATTTCAAAATTCACAGATAGGCAGAAGGTATTACAATCACCTCTATCTTTGCCGGAATAAAAATTTTATAAGCAATAAGCAATAAGCAATAAGCAATAAGCAATAAGCAATAAGCAACAAACAACAAACTGCGAATGACTTTTTTCAATCACTTTGGCCGGTACATTTTAATGATGAAGGGCATGTTTACCCGCCCGGAAAATATGCGGATGTATTGGAAAGAATTTATGCACCAATGTGTTGAAATTGGAATTGGTGCGCTGGGCATTGTTGTTATCATTTCTGTTTTTATGGGTGCGGTAAGTGCAGTACAAACGGCTTACCAGCTGGTAAGTCCTATTATTCCTAAAAGTACCATTGCACAAATTGTAAGAGATACGGTTATTTTAGAATTTGCCCCCACTTTAGTTTGTATAGTTTTGGCTGGCGTTATTGGCAGTAAAATTGCCAGCGAGCTGGGCAATATGAGGGTAAGCGAACAAATAGATGCGCTGGAAATAATGGGCATCAATACTAAAGCTTATTTAATAATGCCCAAGGTTATTGCAGCTTTAATAACCATTCCCCTGCTGGTAATTTTATCAATGGTGCTTGGCATTTGGGGCGGCCGTTTAGCTGGTACCGCTTCAGGCATTTTATCTACCGATACTTTCGACAGGGGCCTTATAGAAAACTTTATGCCTTTTAATGTAATATTTGCCATGTATAAAGCCATCACTTTTTCAATAATTATCAGTACCATACCGGCTTATTATGGGTATTATGTAAAAGGCGGCTCTTTAGAAATTGGCCGCAGCAGTACTAAAAGTGTAGTGGTAAGCTGTGTGATGATATTGTTTGCAGATTATTTATTAGCGGCGATATTTTTGTAAGCCCAATGCCCCCTCCGCCCCCTGAAGGGGGAACTGATTATGGAGGATAACAAGAGAAAAAAGAATGCTTCAGTTTTATAAGTAGATAAAATTATTAAACACTAAAAGCTCCTTCTGGGGTTGGGGGATATGATTGAATTTAAAAACATAAAAAAATCTTTTGGAGAAAAAGTGGTGCTTAACGATGTAAGCCATGTTATGCAAACCGGTATGTGCAATTTAATTATTGGCACCAGCGGCAGTGGCAAAACGGTTTTGCAAAAATGCCTGGTAGGTTTATTTGAACCTGATGAAGGCGAAATAATTTACGATGGCATTAGTTTTACCGATATGACCGAAGAAGACCGTAAAGCCTTACGCCAGCAAATTGGTATGCTCTTTCAGGGCAGTGCTTTATTTGATAGCATGACGGTAGAACAAAATATCATGTTTCCGTTAGACATGTTTACCAAAAAACATTTTAACGAAAAACTGCAGCGGGTTAATGAAGTTTTAGAAAGAGTAAATCTTACAGATGTAAATAAAAAATTTCCTGCGGAGTTAAGTGGCGGTATGAAAAAACGTGTAGGTATTGCAAGGGCCATTGTATTAAATCCGAAATATTTATTTTGCGATGAACCTAACTCCGGCTTAGATCCTCAAACCAGTATGGTAATTGACAAACTCATCAAGGATATAACCAGGGAGTTTAACATGACCACCGTAATTAATACCCACGACATGAATAGCGTAATGGAAATTGGCGAAAATATTTTGTACATGTACCAGGGGCAAAAAGAATGGAGTGGTAATAATAAAGAAATCATCTTTAGTAAAAATGAACGCCTTAACGAATTTATTTTTGCCAGCGAATTTTTACAGGATGCAAAAGATATGCGTATGCTGGAAGCCAAAGGAAAAATTAGTGACGACAGGAATATGGATGAGATGTTGAAATAAAAATGAGTAAATTAGCGGAGTGAAAATTAAAAAATTACATATTGAGAATTACAAGTCATTAGTAAATGTTGAAATTAATGAGCCAAATCCGTTTTCAGTTTTTGTTGGGCCAAATGGAAGCGGTAAGAGTAATATTTTTGAAGCGTTGGAATTTTTAAATTATACATATTCTTTTAAGAATAGAAAATTAGAAGATTTTTTTGGCGGCTATGAAAATTTCGTAAACTTTAACGGTTACAAAAATTATTTAAAAATAGAGATAAAGTCAGAGCATAACAATTTCAGTTTTTTTAGAGAACCCTATGAAAATATTAATAAATCAAATGTTATTGGTTCTCTAGGACCTATTCCAATAAAAAATTCCTGGCCAGAAAATGCGCCTTTTATTGAGGAATACGAACAAATTGCAGAAAATTTTTCCAGAATTTTTATCAATAAAAATGACCTTCAAAAAATAAATTCTTCTTCTGACTCTACTCTGGCTTTAGATGCCTCTAACTTAGAAAATGTATTAAAAAGAATTTTTGAAAATAAACATGCCAGAGAAGAAATTACTGAATGGCTGCAGTTGTTTGTACCGGAGTTTGAAAAAATAGAAATACAGACATCTAAACTTAGTGGCAAAAGCGAATTAGCAATCTATGAAAAAACATTAATGCAACCGCTTACTAAAAATTTAATTTCAGATGGCACTTATAATATCCTTGCTCTCTTAACAGCAATTTTCCAAAGCGATAAACCACAATTTCTTTGTATTGAAGAACCGGAAAATGGTTTGCACCCGTTTGTAATTAAACAGCTGGTTTCTTTTTTTAGAAGTATAAGTGCTGAAAAGGGTCATTACATTTGGCTTAACACCCATTCTCAAACTTTAGTTTCAGAATTGAAGCCAGAAGAAATAATTACAGTTTGGAAAGAAAATGGAGCCACAAAAATCAAACAGCACAAAGGAAAAAATTTATATAACCTTAATATGGATGAAGCTTGGTTAAGTAATGCATTAGGAGGAGGTGTGCCTTGGTGAAAATTGGTTTTATAGTAGAAGGGCCTTCTGATGCAAAAGTTATACGTTCAGAAGATTTTGCAACCCTTTTAGCTTCCATTGGTCTGGAGTTAATTGATATAATTGTACCAGAAGGCAAAACTCATTTTTTTCATCCCAATGCAGAACTTAATGTAGTTAAGCAAAAAGTTGATAGTTATATAAAAATACTGGAAGATAAAGGTGCAGAAAAAATATTTTTTCTGGTTGACCTTGATACGGAGCGTTGCTATACTTCTGTAAAATCAAAAATCCCACACCGTGCAGTTGACTCAATAATAGTTTGTAAAAAAGCTTTGGAGGCATGGTACCTTGCCGATACTAAATTGATGTCGTCTCTTTTAAGACTGAAACATTACACCGAATTTCCAGAGAACATTGAAGACCCATTTGAAGAAATCAAAAACTTATTATTAGAAAAAACAGGAAATGGGGTTGGTGATAAAAAATATTTGGCAAACAGGGTGATTAAACTGGGTTTTTCAATTAACAATGCGGCTTCACATTTGCAATGCACAAGTGCAGCTTATTTCTTACAAAAACTAAATTCATTAAAATAGATTTGAATGAGCATCGCTTAAATATTTCAACTTTTTCATAATCTTCAATCCTTCACTTCAATAAAAAGTTCCCCATAGCTTTGCAGTTCAACGGAGCGTCGCCACTTCCGCCCCATCAGTGCTTCACGGCCCGTAACCAAAATATCCTTTTTTTACAATACTGCAACTGCCCTATCTTTGCGGCACTCAATAAAAATTTTTCATTATTAATTATTCATTACTTCATGTCAGTTCTTGTAAACAAAAATTCTAAAATAATTGTACAGGGTTTTACCGGTACCGAAGGTACTTTTCATGCCACGCAAATGATTGAATATGGTACGCAACTGGTTGGCGGCGTTACACCCGGCAAAGGCGGCACCACCCATTTGGAAAAACCTGTTTTTAATACCGTGGCCGATGCTGTTAAAACTACCGGCGCTGATGTAAGTATCATTTTTGTACCACCGGCTTTTGCAGCCGATGCCATTATGGAAGCGGCTGATGCCGGCATTGCCTTAGTGGTTTGCATTACCGAAGGCATTCCGGTGCAGGACATGGTGAAAGTGAAAAATTTTTTACTGGACAAAAACACAAGATTGATTGGGCCAAACTGCCCCGGAGTAATTACTGCCGATGAATGTAAAGTGGGTATTATGCCGGGTTTTATTTTTAAAAAAGGCAGGATTGGTATTGTGAGTAAAAGCGGTACCCTTACTTATGAAGCGGCTGACCAGGTTGCAAAAGCAGGCCTTGGTATTAGCACAGCAATTGGCATTGGTGGCGACCCTATCATTGGCACCACAACCAAAGAAGCAGTAGAATTATTTATGAACGACCCTGAAACGGATGCAATAGTAATGATTGGTGAAATTGGTGGCGGCATGGAAGCAGAAGCTGCAAATTACATTAAGAGCACCGGCAATAAAAAACCTGTTGTTGGTTTTATTGCCGGCCAAACCGCTCCTCCTGGCAGGCGCATGGGCCATGCCGGTGCAATTGTTGGTGGTGAAGATGATACTGCTGCAGCTAAAATGAAAATTATGGCAGCATGTGGTATACATGTAGCCGCAAGCCCTGCAGATATTGGTAAAACAATGGCTGAAGCATTGAAAAAATAAATTTATAAAATGTAAGGCCGAACATATCGAAATTTTGTCAGGCTGAGTTTATCGAAGCCTTTTCGAAGCCATATAATTAAAACACAAATGCCCCGAAATTTCGGGGCATTGTTTATATATAGAATCCAGAGGATTAATCATCATCATCATCCCTGTCGTTACCGCGACCATTACCATGTCCTTTATTTTTTTTGCCCTTGCGGTCATCTTTATCCTCTTTATAGCGCTTATCTTTTTTATACTTATTTTTCTTTCTGCCATAACCATGGCCTACACCATTTCCGTTATTACCCGGTGTATTATCATTATCGTAATTACCATTGTTATTATTATTACCAACCTGGCGTTCGCTCATACTCACCTGGCCGGCCTCATTTACAAATAAACTAGTTTCGTAACCGGGCTTTAAATTTAAATTAGCATTGTACACTTCCTGCTGTACAGTTTTGCCCCAAAAATTCTTTTTCCATTCGTAAATAATAATATTGTGGTTACCTGCATTTAAGCGGTTAACATTTACAGTACCGCTGTTGCCATTGCTCTGGTATTGGTAACTGTCAACATAAACCGATAATTGCCTCTGCGAAGCAGAACTAACCACTAATGAAGTACTTTGATTATTATTCCTGTTTTGCCTTGGCCCATCATTTTGATTGGGATTTTGCTGCGGATTTTGTTGCCACTGTGCAAATGATGAAGAGAAAATTCCCGCCACCGCTAATAAAGTAAAAAGTTTTTTCATTGTAATAATTTTAGAAGTGAACAATTTTAATCAGCAGCTTTAATGTTATTTTTTAACTGCTTATACCTCCGTTATTCAAACGGTGTGCCGTGTGCCACACAAACACTTAATAAAAAGTTAAAGAAAAAAAACATTATTTCTTTTAACTAATAAAAAAAGCGGTAACCAGGTTACCGCTTGCAATTAACCGTGCCTGAACGTTGCTTAATTGCTGACAATTATTTTATGGGTCATTATATTTTTTTCGGTAATTACTTTTACTACATAAACACCCTTAGCAATATTATTTAACGGGAACTGATAATTGTTGGTGTTTTGTAATTTTTTATTCAGTACTATTTTACCTTCGGCATTAAAAAATAAAACCTGCTTAATTAAAGTACCCGAAGCTATTTGCACATAATCGCTGCTAGGATTGGGGTAAATGTAAAGCACATCTTTTACTTTTGTATTTACTATTAATAGCACTTTGCTGTAGGTTGCTGCACCGGTATTATCCACCGCCCTCAATCTGTAATAAGCGTTGCTGGTATTGGTACTGTTATCGGTATATTCATATCCTTGTTGGCGGGTACTATTTCCTGAACTGTACACTTTTCCAATTTCGTTAAACCTGTACCCGTCAGCAGATTTTTCAATAGCAGTAAAGTTATTATCCTGTTCGCTTTCGATTGTCCAGTACAATTTAACGGTGCCGTTAGTTTGCATTTGCCCGTTAAAGTAAGACAGATTAATTCTAAGTACAGTTGGCAGAGGCGTGCAACCCGTACCGGCACCGGCAGTTACTGTAAAAATTACCTGTATTGTTTCGTCTCTTCTGTTGGCAGTAAGGCCAACAGTTGCTGTAGAGCCTGTTGAACCAGTTGTAAAACACTGATCATATGCTACTGGAGTATTACCTGCCCCTGTAACCACAACTGTGCCATTTACATAACAAAAATCACCACCATCCAACCCATCTGTTCCTGCATTGCAGGCCCGTGTAGTAACCTGTATTCTTACATTACTATTGGGTGGCACCACCACAGCCGGCGTAGAAACGGTTACACCTGGCACAGCACAATTTCCAGTAGGTGTTGTTCCTGCGGGAGTACAATAGCCTAATGTATTGCATGGTGCAGCACAGCCTCCACAAGCTGGCGATGGATTTATACTCAAATTATAAGTTTGGGCATTTATTTGTAACTGAGTTAATATGGGTAAAATTAAGAGTAGGTATTTTCTCATAAAAAGATATTGAACTGCTGAATAATATAGTGATGGATGTTAAAAAAACACAACCCGTTGCACCTGTATCACATTTTATAAGATGTTAAATTTAAAAATATTTAACATCTTTATTTTTATGCAAATACTTCTTCTCTTACATCTATCAAAGCAGATTGTATCTTTAACTAAAATAAGTTCCTTATGTTTTTAAGAAAGATTTTAATAGTAATTTTTACCGGCATTACATTTACCGCCATGGCACAAACCACCAACAACTACCTTCAAAACTGGAAAAAAGTAGAAGCTTTTGAAAAGAAAGGCCTAACTAAATCGGCTTTGGCAGAAGTGCTGGTAATTTATAACCTGGCACTAAAAGCAAATAATGATGCACAGCAAATAAAAAGCAGCATGTATCAGGTAAAGTACCGCAATATGGTGCAGGAAGATGCGGCTGAAAAAAATATTTTTTTTATAGATACACTTATCGCTAAAGCAAAAACCCCGGCAAAAAATATTTTGTTGAGCATGCAGGCCGAAATGTTTTGGCAATACCTGCAAAATAACCGGTGGAAATTTTACGACCGTACAAAATTGGTGGAAGAAAAAAGTAAAGACATCTCAACCTGGAGCATTGATAAAATACACAGTGTTATCAGTAAATTACATAAAGCATCTTTACTAAATGATAATCTTTTAAAAACCACTACACTTGAGGCATTTGCCCCTGTAATAATTAAGGGAGAAAACACCCGGCAGTTGCGCCCCACCCTTTTTGATTTTTTAGCACACCGGGCTTTACAATATTATATGACCGACGAAAACCAATTAACAAAACCGGCGTACGAATTTAAAATAAACAACAGCATAGCATTTGCACCTGCCAGTGAATTTATAAATACAGCTTTTAAAACAAAAGACACCGCATCACTACAGCACAAAGCCATTTTATTATTGCAGGATATTTTAAAATTTCATTTAAATGATGCAAAACCCGATGCATTAATTGATGCCGATTTAATACGCCTTGGTTTTGTAAACCAGTATGGCGAAATGGAAGGCAAAGAAAAATTGTACGAAACCGCTTTAAAAAATATAGAAGATAAATATGCCGGTAACGCTGCCACTGCACAGGCAGCCTATTTAAGGGCTAAAATTTATTACGACCGTGGCCAGCAGTTTGAACCTTTTACAAAAACAGAAAATCAATACGAAATAAAAAGAGCCAGGGAATTGTGCGAAGCAACTTTTAAAAAACACCCAAAAAGCGAAGGTGGTATTAATTGTAAAAATTTAATTAACACTATCATTCAACCTGCTTTAAATATTGAAACAGAAAAAGCTAATACCATTAACGAACCCTTTCGCAGTTTGGTAAATTATAAAAATGTACCTAAGGTTTATTTCCGCATTATTAAAACATCTAAAGAAGAAATAAAAAAATTAGACCGCAGAGATTATGATAAACTCTGGGCAGCTTACACATCTTTAAAATCAATAAAAAACTGGAGCGTTGTTTTACCCGATCCGCAGGATTATCAGAACCATGCCACTGAAATAAAAATTGACGGACTTGCCAATGGCGTATATTTTATTTTAGCCAGCATTGACGAAAATTTTTCTTTACAAAAAAATATAATTGCCCGTCAAACTATTTATGTTAGTAACATCAGTTACCTGCATAATAATAACAACGAGTATTATGTGCTGCACCGCAATAATGGTAAACCGCTGGCTAATGCACAGGTACAAATTTGGGAAACCAAATACAATTATCAAAACAGCCAAAATGAAAATATAAAAGCGGAAAAATACACCACTGATAAAAATGGTTTGTTTGTAATGAGGACTACCAAAGAATACCGCAATTTTTTACTGCAGTTACAGCACCAAACCGATGAATTATTTTTGGATGATAACGAGGGGTACAACACGTATAATACGTACGACCCTCCTGCTGCAAAACCACTTACTTTTTTATTTACCGACCGCAGCATTTATCGCCCCGGCCAAACAGTTTTTTTTAAAGGCATTGTTTTAAAAAATGAAAAGAACGCCGGCAAAAGTGCAGTGGTTACTAATTATAAAACCAGCATTATTTTACGTAATGCCAACTATCAAAAAGTAAGTGAGCTAATGGTTACCAGTAACGATTTTGGAAGTTTTAAAGGTTCGTTTAAATTACCCGAAGGCGTTTTAAATGGTACGTTTAGTGTGTACGACAGCGCCAACAACGCCACCGAATCTTTTAACGTAGAAGAATATAAGCGACCAAAATTTTTTTCCGAAATAGAAAAACCTAAAGGCACGTACCGCTTGAACGACAGCATAAAAGTTGCCGGTACTGCAAAAGCTTATGCCGGCAATAATATTGATGGTGCCAAAGTAAAATACCGTGTGGTGCGTAAAGTGCGTTATCCCATTTGGTGGGGTTTTTACAGCCGCAGTAAATTTAGTATGCCGTATGGCAGCAATGAAGAAACAGAAATTACCAATGGCGAAGTAATGACGGATGCCAAAGGTGAATTCAACATTAGTTTTAAAGCATTGCCAGATGAAAGCGTTGATAAAAAAAGTCAGCCAATATTTTATTACGAAGTAAGCGCCGATGTTACGGACATTAATGGCGAAACAAGAAGTGGGAATACTTCTGTGGCAGTGGCGTATCAAATGCTGCAACTGAATATTAGCATACCTGATAAAATAAATGCCGACAGTCTTAAAAATTTAAAAATTACCAGCACCAACCTAAATGATATTTTTGAAAAGGCAAATGTAAATGTTACCATCACCAAAGTAAAAGCTCCCGATAAAATTTACAGGGAAAGGTATTGGGATATGCCTGATCAGTTTGTAATGAGTAAAGATGAATTCAGCAATTATTTTCCTTATGATGTGTACAAAGACGAAGATAAAATTACTGCATGGCCGTTGGGTGAAAAAGTTGCTGATGTCAGTGATACTACTGCTGAGAATTCAAAATTCAAAATTCAAAATTCAAAATTTGATGCCGGATGGTATAAAATTGTTGCAACAACAAAAGATAAATATGGAGAAGAAGTAAAAGCCGAAAAGTTTATTCAACTAATAAACCAATCAACCAATAAACCAATTAACGACCCCATTTCTGTTGATGTAAAAAAACAATCCCTCGAGCCCGGCGAAAAAGTGGAATACAATATCTCCACCGGTTTTGATAATATCTGGTTGATACATGCGGTATCTAAAATGGATAAAAAAAATAACACCACTTATCAAACCATAACTAAAAATAAAGCTGCGGAATTTGCGGAATCGGCGGGAGAACAAGACCGTGGCGGCATGGCCTTGAGTTACGCATTTGTACAGCACAACCGCATTTACAAAGGCGGCGAAAGTTTTGATATACCCTGGAGCAATAAAGAATTAAATATTACTTACTCCACCTTCCGTGATAAATTATTACCCGGTGCCAACGAAAAATGGACGGTAAAAATTACAGGTAACAAAGGAGAAAAAGTTGCTGCCGAAATGCTGGCCGGCATGTACGATGCATCGTTAGACCAGTTTAAACCACATAGCTGGAACAGGATAAATATCTGGCCATCTTTATACAATACCATTAGCTGGGAGGAAAATGGTTTTGAAAAAGTGGAAAGTGAAGAGTACAATGAAGCTGAAGAAAAGTATCTGGAAATATATAATAAGAGATACGATTATTTGGCTTTTATAGAATCAGGAGGAAATTTTAACAAAGGTTATTTTTCACATGATATGAATTCAGCTATAAGGTATGCAGCACCTGAAATGTCCGGTAGTGTTGCAGTCGCTATATATGATTCAGCAGGAGTAAAACCAGGTCTTACTTTTAGTATGTCAACTAAAATAGGTGAATATAAAAAAGGAGAAGAATTATTTGTAAATGGAGAGCGCCTTAAAAAAAATGAAGAAGATAAATCTGCTAATAACAACGCTGCCATTCAAATCCGCAAAAACTTTAACGAAACCGCTTTCTTCTTTCCTGATTTAAGAACAGATGCCGAAGGCAATATCAGTTTTGAATTTACCATTCCCGAAGCATTAACCAAATGGAAACTGATGACACTGGCACATACCAAAGACCTGGCAAGCGGCTACAGCGAAAAAACTTTGGTAACACAAAAACCATTAATGGTACAGCCGAATGCGCCACGCTTTTTACGTGAAGGCGATGCAATGGAATTTAGCGCAAAAATTGTAAACCTTGGCGAAGCAGAAGTAACCGGCACCGCACAATTAGAATTATTAGATGCCGCCACTAACAAACCTGTAGATGGCTGGTTTAAAAATGTTTTTCCCACGCAATATTTTACTGTAGCAGCCGGGCAAAGTTTTGCAGTAAAATTCCCGATGGAAGTTCCGTTTAATTTTAACAGCGCAATGACGTACCGCATAATAGCGAAAACCACGAACGCAAGCGATGGGGAAGAAATGGCTTTACCAGTTCTTACGAATAGAATGTTAGTTACAGAATCACTACCGATTAATTTACGTGGCGTAAACAGCAAGCAGTTTAAATTTGAAAAGCTGCTCTCCCTCCCTTCGGGGGAGGGTTGGGGAGGGGCTCACCATGCACTAACTGTTGAGTATACCAGCAACCCTGCCTGGTATGCAGTACAGGCATTACCTTATTTAATGGAGTATCCATACGAATGTGCAGAGCAAACTTTTAACCGTTATTATGCAAATGCTTTGGCAACTTACATCAGCAACAGCATACCAAAAATTAAAACCGTTTTTGAGAAATGGAAAAATGTTGATACTGCTGCACTGCTGAGCAACCTGCAAAAAAATGAAGAATTAAAATCAGCCTTATTACAGGAAACACCTTGGGTAATGGATGCATTGAATGAAAATCAACAAAAGAAAAATATAGCGCTGTTGTTTGATATGGTAAAGATGAGCAGCGAAATGGATAAGCAATTGAGCAGGCTTAAAGATATGCAAAGCAGCAACGGCGGTTTTGTGTGGTTTAAAGGCGGCCCCGATGACAGATACATTACACAATACATCATCACCGGCATTGGCCATCTACGTAAAATAAATGCATTTACCGGCGATGCTTATCAAAAAATAAAACCTGTAGTAGATAAAGCCATTATTTATCTAGATAAAAAAATTGCAGCAGATTACGATAATTTAATCCGCTCAAAATCTAAATTAACTAATGATAATTTAAGCGATATTCAAATTCAGTATTTGTACATGCGTAGTTTTTTTGCAGAGTATAAAATTGCAACAGCATCACAAACCGCTTACAATTATTATAATGGGCAGGCAAAAAAATACTGGTTGAGCAACAGTAAATATATGCAGGCCATGATTGCGCTGGCATTGCACCGCACTAAAGATGATGCCACACCAAAAGCAATTATAAAATCGTTAAAAGAAAATGCTATTGTTAATGGAGAGATGGGCATGTACTGGAAAGAGTGGACTAACGGTGGCTATTACTGGCAGCAGGCACCAATAGAAAGCCAGGCGATGATGATTGAAGCCTTCAGTGATATTGAAAAGAACAACACAACCGTTGACGATTTAAAAACATGGTTGCTTAAACAAAAGCAAACCCAAAACTGGAAAACCACCAAAGCTACTGCCGAAGCATGTTATGCGTTATTACTCAGCCCCCCCACCCCCCAAGGGGGGATTAAAGCAGGCAGTCTGCTGAGTGAAGAGCGGGAAGTAGTTATTACATTAGGCAGCACAACTCTAAAAAGCAGCGATGCCGCAGCAGAAGCTGGCACAGGTTATTTCAAAAAAAGAATTGCAGGCGATAAGGTTCAACCTTCTATGGGAAATATATCAGTAACCTTAAAATCTGCAGACTCCAAAAATTCCCCCTTGGGGGGTGGGGGGGCTTCCTGGGGTGCTGTTTACTGGCAATATTTTCAAGACCTTGACAAAATAACTTCTGCCGAAACGCCATTAAAATTAAAGAAGCAATTATTTATTGAACGCAATACTGATAAAGGCCCTACCTTGGTTGCTATACAAGATGGTGCTGCATTAAAAGTTGGCGATAAAATAAAAGTGCGTATCGAATTAAAAGTTGACCGTGACATGGAATATGTACACATGAAAGATATGAGAGCAGCTTGTATGGAACCGGTGAATGTAATCAGCCAATATAAATACCAGGGCGGCTTAGGTTATTACGAAAGCACTAAAGATGCCAGCACCAATTTCTTTTTTGGCTGGCTCAACCGCGGCAGTTATGTTTTTGAATATGCCATGTTTGTAACACATGCCGGTAATTTCAGCAATGGCATTACTACCATTCAATGCATGTATGCGCCGGATTTTACAAGCCATAGCGAAGGGATAAGGGTTAGTGTGGAATAAATTTTATGAACTTTGTATAAAAAAATCCTGCAAAATTTTTTGCAGGATTTTTTTGTACATTATTTTTTAAAATAGAATTAACGGCTCACATTAATTACATAGGGGACTACGCAAAAAGTTTATAGAGCCTGAACAGGAAAAACTTTACATCCACTACCCCTCGTTGATTAGCCCTGAA
>JAYURK010000020.1:0-20511 GCA_043756235.1 Ferruginibacter sp.
GAGATGCCGGATTTTAGAAAAAATGCAATTGAAGTGTTGAGCCCTGGTACAACAAAAGCGGAAGCTACAAAAATAATGGGTGCTTTTTTAAGAGATACCATGAAGTTGAATTGGGATAAAAGAAATTTCAGAATATTTGGCCCCGATGAAACAGCCTCTAACCGCCTCACCAATTTATTTGATATAACAGAACGAACATCCACAGCAAAAATTTATACAACAGACGACCATATTTCTGCAGATGGAAGGGTGATGGAAGTATTGAGCGAACACCTTTGCCAGGGCTGGCTGGAAGGATATTTACTAACTGGAAGACATGGGCTGTTTTCTTGCTACGAGGCATTTATCCACATTGTGGACTCTATGTTCAATCAACATGCCAAGTGGTTGCAGGTTTGTAATAAAATACCCTGGCGCACACCAATTTCTTCGCTCAATTATTTGCTCACCTCACATGTTTGGCGGCAAGACCATAATGGAAACAGTCATCAGGACCCGGGCTTCCTTGACATAGTTGCCAATAAAAGTGCAGATATTATCCGCATCTATCTTCCACCAGATGCCAATACATTGCTGTCGGTAACTGACCATTGTTTACGAAGCCGTAATTATATCAATGTAATCGTTGCAGGTAAACAACCAGAAATGCAATGGCTGGATATGGATGCTGCCGTTAAACATTGCACCGCCGGCCTGGGCATTTGGGAATGGGCAAGCAATGATGAAGGCAATGAACCAGATGTGGTGATGGCCTGTGCAGGTGATGTGCCAACGCTGGAAACAATTGCTGCGGTGCAAATATTAAGAGAACATTTACCAGAAATAAAAGTAAGGGTTATTAATGTGGTTGACCTGATGACCCTGCAGCCCGAAAGTGCGCACCCTCATGGATTAAGCGATACAGATTTTGATAGGCTGTTCACTACAAACAAACCCATTATTTTTGCTTTTCATGGGTATCCTTTATTAATTCACCGCCTCACTTACCGCAGAACAAACCATGCAAACCTACATGTACGGGGCTATAAAGGAGAAGGCACTACCACCACCCCTTTTGATATGGTAGTGATGAATGATTTGGACAGGTTTCATCTAGTAGATGATGTAATCAATCGCTTGCCTGGTTTAGGTTCACGGGGTGCTTATACTAAAGAATACCTTAAAGATAAATTATTGGAACACAAAACTTATATTGAAATTCATGGCGAAGACATGCCGGAGATACTAAATTGGAAATGGAATTTGAATACAGTTCTGCTTTAGGTGCAATTTTGACGAGTACAAGTGCCAAATCTTGGATATTAAAGACAGTTTGTTCAAAATAAAAAAAACACTGCAATCTTTTCAGCAAATTAATTGGAATATTAACCCGGAGATATTTAGAATTGGTGGGTTTGCCCTAAGATATTATTCGATAATGTTTGCATTGGCATTTTATTTCAGCTACCTGATACTTACAAAAATTTATAAAAGAGAAAATGTCTCCATAAACCTCCTGAACAAACTTGCAATTTTTGTCTTTATCGAAACATTGGCCGGTGCCAGATTAGGCCATACATTATTTTATGAGTTTGGTTATTATAAGTATCACCTGTTAGAAATGATCTTTCCCTTTCGGATTGATTCAGATGGAAAATTTAAATTGACAGGATACCAGGGATTGGCAAGTCATGGCGCTGCCATTGGGATAATTGTTGCAGTTATTTGGTATTGCTGGAAATATAAACAATCATTTTTATGGATAATGGACAGGCTCGTAATTGTTGTGGCTCTTTCCGCATTTTTTATCCGGATTGGCAATCTTTTTAATTCTGAAATTATTGGTAAGGCAACTAATGTTTCTTGGGCTTTTATTTTTGAAAGAGTGGATATGGTTCCCCGGCATCCTGCACAATTATAACCTGTATAGTTATTTTAGGACGAGTCAATACTTAAAGTATAGGTATAGTATGAAAACAGAAACCACAAGGCTATGTGTTTACCCAAAAGATGTGCAGCGTATCACTGGTAAAAGTGAGCGATGGGGGCGTATGCTGTTACTAAAAATCAGGGAGTCATTAAATAAGGAAGAACATCAGTTTGTAAGTATAGAGGAGTTTTGTATCTATACAGGTTTAAAAGTTGATCAGGTGCAGACACTTTTAATTGGGTAGTGAATGTAAAAATCCTATATTTGCAAACCTTAGCGTTTTGGAGGGTGTTATAAAGGGTATGGAAACCAACAAATTGCATCAATTTGCTGCAATTTATTCGGTTCGTGATTCGGTGAGTATTTTTAATAGTTTTTTTGAAATGCTTTACTGTAGGTGGTTTTGGGGAATGGTACAAATCCCACCCTCTCCGCAAAAGTTCTTACAAGTTTTTTATTGATCGGGTGCTCCCAATAAACCCATCAGATATTTTTTGAGTTCGGGATGTAGCGTAGCCCGGTTATCGCGCCTGGTTTGGGACCAGGAGGTCGCAAGTTCGAATCTTGCCATCCCGACATAATTGGACAAACCGGTTTCATTACTGGTTTGTCCATTTTCATTTTCGGCTGTAACGCAATTCAGTTGTGCAATACAGCGAAATACCTCATTTGCCTTTTCAGTTCGAAATGCCTCATTTTTAAAATCATAGACCACACCTTCGGGAAAAACAAGTTTTTGCAGTGATTCCTTTTCATTGACAGTAGCAGAACTCCATCTGGCAGGGAGTGTAGCAGAAAAATCAAGCGCAGCAGACAGCGTTTCAAGGAGGTTCGAACTATACGAAACGGTTGTTTGCTGTAACTGAAGGATTTTTGTTTTTTCATCAACGAACCGCTGTATGAATTTTTGATAGGTTTCTGAGGGCATACTCTTATTGATGTAAAAATCTTCTTCAAGGACATCCATCTTTTTCTGCAATTCAACTAAGGCTGTCTTATTTGTTTTTTGTTGTTCAGCCTGCTCCTGGTTAAGAGTGGCGAACTGATGTTTCATGCAATGAAGAAATGGGGCTATTAAATGCGGCTGAATGGAATATTCAGCGAGGAAGGTTTTAAACTGATTGTTTAATTTTTCTGCATTTTTATTAAAGCAGCAACCCTTTGTGCGGCATTTGTAATACCAGATATTTTTTGCCTTAACGATATAGCCGGTATAACCTTGGTTGCATTTATCACATTTTACAAAAACTTTCAATGGTACTTTTTCATGCTCTTTCTGATGTAAGATTCCGTATTTGCCTTTCGCCTCGGCCCTTACCTGGTTCACCTGCAGAAATAATTCACGGGAAACCAGTTTTTCATGTACTCCTTCCACAAGTTTGCCATTAAGCATTTTACTGGCAATAAGACCACAGTAAAAAGGATTGGAAAATATCATGCTTATTTTTTGCTTATAGATTTTCACACCCATTGTTTTGAGCCTTTCGAGTATTTCTTTGTTTTTCATACCCTTTGATTTCCACTCAAAAGCCTTGCGAAGTTTTTTACCTGTATCATTTATAATAATCTTTCTATCGCCTTTGCTTCTTTCATCGTTGACATCTTTATTAAGGTAAACAATATTATAACCCATTGGCGGTTTTAAGCACCAGATACCTCTTTGAAACTTCTCCCGCATACCGGCCATTGCCCGTTGCCTTCTTAACTGATTATCGTATTCGCTAAAGAGAAATTGTATATTCTGCTGAAATACGCCGCCTGGGTTACTCGTATCAATTGGCTGGGTTACTGCAACAACGGTAATGCCATATTTCTCCCGAAGGTCTTTAGCCAGTTTGATGGCTCCGCCACCGGTGCGGCTGAACCTGTCGAGCAGGTAAACAAGGATATGGGTTACTTTTTTATTTTTACGGGCAAAATCAAGCATCCGCAGAAATTCTTTCCGACCATCAGTTTTAGCACTTTCATAAATGCCACCAAAATGTTCAACGATTTCAAAACCGGTACGATGGGCATATTCCTCAATTGCTTTGCGCTGCCAGTCAAGCGATAAATTAGTATCGAACTGCTCTTTGGAAGATACCCTTGTGTAGATAACGGCTTTTTTTTCACTTGACCTTTCTACCGAGTGTTTGGGGCTTTTGGCCCATTTTGTAAATAAATCAATTGAATGGTTCATGCAGCAATGTTTTTTTTGTTATTCAAATATACAACTTGTTGATTATCAATTGAATGTATTTTTTCAGCATTCACAATATTATAGCAAATGGCAGACAACTTTTCAAGTGAATGGATAATTTCCAGGGCTTGCTGCTCAGTATAATCTTCACAACCTGGAAAGGTTTTTAGCAATTCCAGTGTAAGCGGTTTTTCTTCAGGGTTTATCTTATCAAAGTCTTTAGGATTAATGTGGAGGTTTATTGTTTTCATATTATTGGATTAATTTTTTAAAAGAAAAATCCGGTCATTTAGTATTAACCGGATTATTAAAACTTAAAATTGAGGATTAGAATATCTCCATTTCACCACCCTGGTTAAACCTCCCCATCTGTACCGCTTTACCTTTTTCCGGCACTTCAATCACCACATCCACATCATGCTGGAAAGTATTTGCACCCCGGAAAGCACCATCCTTAGTGGACTGAAAAATGAAGATGAAAGACTTTGTTGGGTTAAATGATTTAAGGCGGTTGAGATCATCGGGTGTAAGACCCAGTTTGTTAACACTGTCTAAGAAAATAAAATCATAGGCAGACAAATCTTCTGGCAGCAATGATGCAACATACAGGTTAGGATGTTTTACATTCTTATCATTCAGTTTCATTTGCAGGGTATAGTCCAAACCTTCTTCTTTGGCTACATACAAAACCTTTCCGTGATTACGGGCTAAGTATCCGGCAAAATCAATACACAGGTAAGATTTGCCCATTTTGGGTTTACCAAATACCATCGCCGTAAAATTGGAAGACGGATCACCGATTAAATCAAGCCATTTGCCTTTTAATCCAATCGTATCAAACTGCAGGTTGGCAAAATCCATGCTGTTCATTACAGAAGGCTTTGCTGTTGGTTCTGCAAAATCAAAGCCATCCAATCCGCTTAATACGCCATTTAAACCATTCAGTTCTTTTTCTTCAATGCCCAAAATCTTTTCAGTCTTATTCTTTACAAAAGCAGAAAGGTTCTCCCATGCCTTATTCAGTACTGCCGCATAAGGATCATTTTTACCGATAGTCTTTTTCACCCTTACAGCTTTTTCCATTTGTGCCAATAATTGTTTAGCTTTTTCTTTCATGCCAGTCTTGCCATTCAGGTTGATGTATTTTTTTATCAACTGAACAGAAGGAAAAACTTTTTCACCACCGGCCAATGCCTTAAATTCAGTATAGGTTTTTTCATTTATCTCCATTTTCATTTTTGCTTTCATGGAATTAAATGTTTTGATAAGGCTATCCTGGATATACTTTATTTCTTTGGCATAGGCAGATGTTTTGCGGATACGTTTTTCCAGAATAGATTTTTGCAGCGCATTAATAAAACGCAATACATCATCTTTGGTTTTCGTCTTTCCGTGCAAACCAATAAAGCGTTTAATATATCTTATTTCTTCGGGCATCCTTTCAACCAGGCTACCTTCATATCCGGGCTTTTCTTTTGTTGGCTTTTTACCTTTTGTTTTCCTGCTGCCATCCGGGTTTACAATGCCCTGTTTAATCATGGCGGCTTTCATTATTTCAGCATTTGATTGTTGCTGTACTTTTTTTGTATGCTGTTTTACTGCTGCCTTATTTGTGTTGGCGGTAAATTCATTCAGCTTGCTGAAATACATATCAATTACTTTCTTTATCGCATCGCTTCCATGATAGGCTTCCCAGGATGCACCATTGCTGGTAGCTTTGTTTACATAATCATGCCCCTTCTTTAAAGCATCGGGCAGGTTGTAAAAATCAATGCTTTTTACTTTTTCGTAGTAGTTGTTGTAGTTAATCATAAGCCCCTCCTAAATCCTCCCCGGTGGGAAGGACTTTTTTTTAAGTGTATAAATTTTGTTATGCTGCTAATAATTCAAGTTCTAATTCCAATGCTTCGGCTTCTAATTCTAAGTAGCGGATGTTATCGGGTGTTGTATCGTCTTGTTCAGGTGGCAGCTCTATTTTTTTTCGGCTGCTGTATTTGTCCGGATTATCTTTTATGTCTTTTAACTGATGAGTGGTTAATGTAACACTGCAACTATGATTTTTCTGAAGTATATCAATAGCCGTGTTGATATTGCTTTCATGCAGCTTCGCCACCATTTTATCAGATACCTTTTCAAAATTATTGTTCTCCACGAGTTCTAATAATCCTTTGTCTAAATAAATATCGCCACCACGCTGACGGGAAGCTGCAACGATGATTTTAAAATATTCGCCCTGTTTAATAAAGCCAATACCGTTATTGGTATTGATATTATTCCCATTCACCAATGATTTAATAATAGGGAGAGACTTGCTGATTGGCACCACTACTTTATCCTGAACCTGCTCATTGGGTGTCCAGTTATCAGGCATCAATATTCCTTTCTTTGTCTTTCCATCAATGGTTGTATAGCTTACCAGCTTACCTTTAAAATCACTGAATGCCTGCAATAAGTTTCCGGTAATAATATGCCTTGTCTTGCGGTCAGTATTGGTGGCTTTGATGTAATCTTCCCATTGGTTCAATAATTTTTCTTTGTCGGGTTGTAGCATCTCTGTGCTTGCACCGATGATACTCATAATATCTTCGGAGTAAGATGCAGGGATGGCGATGTATTTGTTGCTGTTGGCTATGGCAAAACGAAGTTTAATTGCAGAAGGTGCAAAGGGATTTTTCTTTTTACTGTCAATCACAAATCCTAAGAAAACGGAAGGCACTAATTCATTGCCGCCGAGATAAGTTTCTTCAGGATAATTAACCAGTTTGCCTACATAGAACGCTTTGAATATTCTTTGCAGGTATTGTTTTCGGTTATCCGCAGTGCGTTGCAGATTTTGTAATTGCAATTCTTTGGCGGCAATCAATTCCTTTTCCCGTTCTTTTATTGCCTGTGTCCATTCCGCTGAACCTGCACCAAGTTTTTTTATTTTCTTTTCATTGAGTACTTCTCTTATCAGTATCTCATATTTTGTATCAATGCCAGCTTTATCTTCTTCCAATTTCTCCAACACGTTTTTTTCATAACCCGTTAGCAAATCGCTTTGCTGTGTCAGTGCGTCGTTATTGGGATTGGATTCCCTTAGAAGATTATCCAATTCGGTTCTGCTAAAAGGTTTTTTCAGCACATTGGCTTTTACAGTTTCCAGCACACTGTCATCGCCAAAAGAACTGTCGCCACCTTTACCCATTTTGATGATGCGACTATGGGTTGTTTCTGCATCCAGATTCATGGCTTCCACTTCCAGGTCATATTCATCTACCTGTTTTAAATACTCTACATAGTCATTGTAGCGGTCGGCAATCTCAGTATAAAAATCCTGCTGCATTTTGGTGGACAATACCGCCACCCGGCCAGACACCCGGTGTGCAGCATCTTCAATGGTTGTTTGTGTATCGCCACTGCTGTCTGCTTTGGAATCTTTGATATGCAAAGGATCGTTGAGGATTTCATTTACATCCGGATTTTCCAACAAGTATTCTTTTACAATTTTGTCTCCGTATTTATTTAGAAAATCAGGCACATCCAAAATATTGGTAGATTGCTTTTGGTTGGATGTTGTATTGGCATCAAGCGACTTTAATTTCTTCTGCAACATCATCATCAATCTTTTTTCTGCCGGTATGGCCGATGTTACATAATCATAAATCGGTTTCAGGATTTGCCCGGTGCGGTTTATACGTCCCCGTTTTTGTACCTCTGTATTAATATCCAGTTCTGCCTGCAATACAATCATCACCCTTTGCTTTACTTCATTGGTTTTGACTTTGGGCGTAACAATCGCATGAGCTGATGCACCGGTACTGCCGGATTGGTTAATCATCAACACATCTACTTCGTTGTTATTGAACTGGCGAAACGCATCATTGGTGTTGATGCGTTTTCTTGAAAGCAAAATGCCTTTGTTATTTTTCTGATTGATTTGCAATTCATATTTTCTGCCTGTTACCTCTGCAACTTTGTAACCTGCATCTTGTATAGTCTTTATGATAACATCAATCGGAGAGATTGTAATACCAGTAGCAACCGCTTTTATCCTTTCCAATATCCTGTAATATTCTGCCTGTGCTTCCGGCGTAAAATCACTGATGGCAAATTTTTTATGCACCGGGTTGCCATCAATATCTTTTTCTGTATAACGGAGTATGCCATCCAATCCACGCCTCAACACTTCTGCAAAATCTGTATTGATGGTGTCGCCATCACTCACGGGCATACCTTTTTCATTTTCCATCTGCTCAATAAAACTTCCCATTGTGGATGCAAAAGCAATAACGGGTTTCTTGCCTTCTTTCAATCGCTGGATGGTGCGTTCAGCAACTGATGATGCTTTTAAACTAAACAGCATCTGGTTAATAACCTGGAATACTTTGGAAAAATAGGGTGTGTTATCAACACCAGCCTGGGATGTACCTTCACGAAGGGTTACTTCTTTTCCCTCCGCTACTGCAATCTTATCCAGTTCTTCTACCTGGCTGTCCACATGGTTGGTTTGAAAAGCAATAATATCACGGAGTATTTCAGTGATATTATCTGCAATGGCTTTATGTTCCTCTGCTTTTGCATCGAGTGAAATATAATTCACTTCAATGCCTTCAAAACTTCTTTCACGCCGAAGCATTTGCCCTTCGGCTACTAATTGTGAAGACAATACTTCCTGCAATGCAACGCCGCCACGATTGATGGCTTCCACCAAATCATCCTTTGTCATGTTGCAATCGCTGATAGAAGTTTTCATGGCATAAATGGGCATGTTGTCTGGCCGTTTGGCGAAAGTGGCGGATAAGAAAACCACTCCCTTTGTGTGTGCCACAACTCTTTGCATAAACTCACCGGTATTGGATGAACCACTTGAGTTGTGTGCCTCATCCATTATCATCATATTGCCATCGGCAACCGTCATTAAAAAGTTAGGCTTCTCCGGTTTTCTATCAGGGGAATTAAACTGTGAATATGTGCCTACAATAAAATCATAGGCAGCCGGTGGTTTTCTGGCAGCAAATATTTTAGACTGTTCTGCAGGTGCTAAAGCCTGGTAAACCACATTACCATCTTCGTCTTTAATATCCGTTTTACTTTCCCTACCGTTAATGATAAATGGTTTCAGGTGAGCCGAACCAATCGCCACCAGATCCCTGTATATGTCTGAAAACAGGTTTGCTTTTTCTGTGATGAACACAGGTTTTAAGCCCTGCGCCACTGCATAGCGAATCATACCTGCTGCAATGCGCCCCTTGCCAATGCCTGTCTGGTCGCCAATAATCATTCCCTGTTCTCTTGCTTCAATATTATAAATTGCCATTGCAATGGCATCAATCTGTTCTGCCGAAAATGCTTTGTGCAATGAATTGTTGGATGAATATTTTAAACGGTGTTTTACAAACCGATCAATATCACCGCCTACTTCTTCTTTTATTCGCAACAGCGATTGCTGTGTTTCAAAACTCATGGAATCCGGCACATGCGTATCTAAAGATTTACTGGAAGATGCAGGCATATATGGTAAACCTAACTCCTCACCGAATAATGCCTGTAATTCGAGAGCTTCTTTTTCCAATTTTGATAAATCTGTTTTCATCTTGGGTTCTTCATTTTTTATTTCCATAGCATTTGTTACACGGTCAAATAAACCATCAAAAGATTTGACTACCACATCTATATCAGGATTGTAAACCGGTGCGACAGCTTGCACTTTATATTTTCTTCCGTTAATCAAAATCAAACGAACATTAAATGAGGTTCCCTGCCGGGAATATAATTTGTGTCCATCAATTTGTATTACATCAGCAACATGATACCGGCTGTACAAATAATTAAAGAAAATGCGGTTCTTACCGGCCTGTATTCTGCCTTTATCGTCCCAATTGGTATGCCCTCCAATAATAATGGCAGCTTTACCATCGTTCGCCATACAATCCAAAGCCCTCAAAGCCATTAAGTGATCGAGGGTATTGATAGGAAATGTATCGTACATTACTTTTGTATCGAGAGTGCCAAATGGAGGATTCGTCATTACCGCCATGTATGTTCTCTGTACATCTATGAATTTCTCTGTGGCGTTGCGTTGCCAAACATTTGCAAAACCCTGCGTTCTTAGATTGCTATTTCTAAAATCATCCAGTTCATTTACATATACTCTTTCTGGTTTAGCTGCAATGGTAAGTAAACCATTACCTGCCGATGGCTCAAAAGCAAAGCCGCCTTTGAATTGCAGTTTATCTATTTCACAAAACACACCTATCAGATAACCGATAGGTGCAGGGGTTGAATATTGTTGCAGTAAAATACTTTGTGAAGTGCGGTGGGATAAGTTTACCTGGTTGTGATAGAGTTCTACAATCCTCTCAAATCTTTCCTTAATTGTTCCTTCGCTATGGGATAATAACCTTGCCCTGTTTACAATGGCAAGCTCTGTAAGTTCCTTTACTTCGTTCTTGTTTGTGATTCCAAATGAAGCAGCAATTTTTTCTACAGAAATTTTGTTGTGGAATACATTTCGTTGCAGGTCATACTCCATCCTGTTTACAAAGTCTCGTTTGCTGTCTTTTAAAGGCTTCATCTCTTCTGCTGGTTTCTTATAGATTATGTCATTATAAACTTCACGCTTCTGGTTGTAGAGGTTCAACAGGCAGATAGGTTAATTCGTTACGGCTATCCCAAACATTATCACACAGCTCATTTCCATCTGCCCATTCATAGGTGGTAACATTCTTATCCTTTGTTACTTTTTGTATGGCCCATACAGCATCAGTTACATTGGCACCGGCAACAGAAAAACCATTGTAAACCACATCGGGATTTGATTCATCAATTCTTATAGGTACTCTTATACCCGTGCCAATAACCTTGATAGTGCTTACCAATCTTTTAATATCAAGCAATACTGTAAGAATATCATTCAATATCCCGATTTCAATATCCTGTTTCGTTTCAGTAGCACTGCCTCCCACACTGTTTTGCAACATCCCGTTCAGCATATCCCTCAACTTGTTTACATCGGTGATTCCTTCAGGAACAGCAACTTCAGCATATTTTAAATAAATATTTTTTAATGCCCCTTCGCCAATATCAATCCGCACTACATCGTTGCGGATGGTGTCAATGGTTTTAACCTGAAGCTTGCTTACCAATATCACGCTGCCATTGTTTACAATCCGCAGCGATGCACCATCATTATAAATTTGAGTTGCCATCAATTTAGTTTTGTTTGTTTTACTTGTTCTTTTTTATGCCTTCTATAATAGTTTCTCCGATTATGGAACCGAGAAAACCTCCTATCATTACATAAGGCACAGCATCTTTATCTGCCTCTCTTGCATACAGGTATGATAAGAGAGAAGTAACAAGGGTTGCTGTAGCTACGATACTTTTTTCTTTCATAGGCTCCTTCTAACCTCCTCAGAGGGAGGAATTTTTTTGTTAGTGAATTAGTTGTTTAGCGGCAAGGCCAGATATAATCAGCAAGCCAATTGATTTTAATTTGCTGACTAATCGTTGTCGCTTAAATTTCTTTTTATAAAACTTTGTTTCCTTTTCCATAGCCTGTTGCTGTGCAAGGCTTTGACTGAGCGTTGCTTTCAGTGCCTGGTATTGCGAATGATTCAGTATAATTATAGAATCTTTATTTTGTAACTGGCTGCTTAAATTGCCAATACTGTTTTGGCAAAGGCTGTCCTGTTGGTTTGCATAAAAAATCAAATCACTTACTTTTTCCTGAAGGGAATCACATCCTGTGATATAACTTTCTGTATCATCATCAGCCTTATAAATCTGTTGCCGGTCAATGAGTGTATATACCTGCGATTGAAGCTGACTGTTCTTTATCCTGCTTTTACCCAATACGGTTTGTGTTTGCTGCAATTTTTTATTCAGATCATCATTTTTCTTGGTGATGGAATCTTTTTTTTGCAGATACAGTGTTTCGGTTTGCTGCATTTTCTTTTCCAGTTCAGAAGATTTAAAATCCTGGCTTACCACCGGCACATCATCGCCGGAACAATCCCTGTGGAATAAATGGCAAAAGGAAAAGCCCATAACGGCACCGATTAAAAGGGTAATGATTGTCTTTAAGTTTTTCATTTTATTGATTTTAGTTTTCGTTTTCAATGATTGTTTTCTTTTCGAGTGAATAGCCAAAGCATCCTGCGCCAACCAGACTGGCAAAGGCATAAAACATAAATTCAGGTATAGCTTTGTTAAAAAACTGCTGTGCCACCCAGCTAATAATCAGGGCAAGGATCAGTATTGCAATGGCAACTTCACGAAGGCTGTAACAGCCGTTTTTATCTTTGAATAATTGGGTTATAAATTTTTTCATTGTTCGATTTTTACAAATTGATAGGTAATAAATCCCAGGGCTGCGGCAATACCCAGCCCCACCAGGTCGAACACTAATTTTTTTTTGCTTCACGGACTAACGCCCTCTCATCAATCAGTGTGTAGGTAAAGTCATTACCGTAAAATTGTTTGTGGCGTTGCGCTAACTGCATAAACAAATTGAAGTCTTCAATATTTGCAAACACCTGGCAACCGGCTGAATATTTTTCTACAAACTTTGTTGTACCATTAACAGAGGCATGATGAATATTTACGCCAAACATGCCTGATTGCTCTTTGCCGTTATTAAAATCAAGTACGGCATCACGGTTATAATCACGTATTACAGTAAGAGGTCTTTTCTGGGTAAGCGCCAGGTACTTACCCCGGTGCATACCAATGGCATGTGAGCCGATATACTGTCCGTGTTTTACAATGGCTGTCCCTTGCGGATTCATCATATTTTTCAACCAGAATGTACCGGGATCAGTTGTTGCCGGGAACTGGTGAAACTGCCACTTGCCATCATTCGTTTTATAAAATACATTGATGGTATCATCAAAGCTGTTGGCCGTTGTGCTGTTGGAACGGATGCCTACAATGTTCAATTCAAAGGGCCGTGAATACAGCGTGTAGCTTTTTGCTGCCAGTGTATTCTGGATAGTTAATAACATAGGGTTGATTTAAAATTTAAAAATAGTTAGCTGGCTTTGGAAAGATTCAGGTCGGGTTCATAACTGCGAATCCATTCTTTTACATTAAAGCCTGGAGAGATGGAACTTGATTCCAATTCATCATGCCCTACAATGGCTGCACTTGGGTATTTGATGGACAAAGCAACAATCTTATTAAAAAGGGATTCTTCCTGGTTGGGTGTTTTGGTATCTCCCAATGTGCCGGATTTATTTCTGCCGCCTGCATACGCTATGTGTACTGCTTCGTTATCCACCCGTTCCACATTTTTTACAATTTCATTATCTGAATGAATGCGTTTTATTTCACCGGTTCTTTCTACCACATAATGATAAAGGCCGTAGAACTGAGAAACTTTTGGGTCAAATGTTGCGGTGCTGTGTACAATAATGTACCTGATATGTCTTTTCATAAAAAATAATTTTAAAGTTGTTTGATTGATTTTGTTTGTACCAAAAAATGTTTGCCGTTATTTTCAAAAAGGGTGTAGTCTAACCGTTTGCTTACTTCATTTCCGAGTACCATCCTGGCTGGTACTTTTATTGCTTCGGATGAATTAACCCAGATGGTTGTTGGTTCAATGGTAACAATGCTTACGCCATCAAAACCACCCAGGCTCCATTTGTTGCCATCAAACTGCAAACCCATCCGCAGAAACTCAAAACGGATTGCCTGTTTCTGTTCCTCTTTTGTAAATGTGTTGAGTAACCCATTCACCAGCGTTTGACGAACACCACCATTGAGCCGGTAGTTTTTAAATTCATCACTTACTTCTTTGTAATCGTCTTTTGTATTTAATTGTTTGAGCAATTGTACGGTTTTAGAAAAAGCATTTTTGCTTGCGGCTGTGTACACTTGTTGAGCCATAGTTATTTTTGTTCCTTTATGGCCCTGTACCAAAACATTGTAGGTACTTTCGTCAATGCTTGCCGGTATCTTCAGTTTCTTTAAAGCGAGAATCATTTCAGAACCAAAATCTCCATCCGCACCATAGCGGGGCAAAATCTGTTTGCCATGTTTTGCAATCAGTGCTTCCTGTAAGTCTCTTACTTTTTCGCCCTTGCTTCCACGTCTTAATGGAAATCCGTCTTTACCTGCTGGTGTATCTGCTTCAGGATAAGTATAAACAGGTTGTTGTTTTGTCCTGGGTTTGGGTGCAGTCTTGTAAACCGGCTTGAATACAGGAGTATCATTGTAAACAGGTAAGTCCGGCTGTACAGTTTTCCTTTTGAAGATCACATCCGGTTCATCATTACTTTTTTCTTTCTTTTTTTTATAATACTGCCAGCCAAAATATCCGAGAATACCTGCCGCACCAACCGCCAGTGTGGTAAGCACTATTTTTTTCTTTTGTTGTTTTTTTGTGTTTACTTTTTTCTTCATAAAACTGTTTTTAAAGTCTCTCCGCCACTGGTGGAGGAGATTTAGAGAGGCTATGCTTTTCGTTTTTTGGCAATGATGTTCAGCATCGGACTTATCTCATAAAATTCCAGTTCGCTCTGCAGGTCTTTCATAAAATCATCCCCGTATTCGTTTTTATAAGCAAGGGCTACCTGCCCAAATGCAGCCTGTGTAGGAATTTCCATGAATACTGTTTTAATTGCATCCTCATCTGTTCCGGGGAAAGGGCCATAGGTTATTTTAAAAGCAGCCCTTAATCTTTTCGCCCAAGACAAATATTGTTGTGCAGATAAAACCAATCCCGTAACTGCGTTACCTCTTTCCGGTTTTGCTCCGATGATGGCGAGCATTTCATTATACTCTGTTGATGTCAATTCTTCTTGCATGTCTTTCATCAAACTTTGTGCATACAATTTTTGATATGAGTTAATTACTTTCCGGAAAACTTCTTTACTTGGTACTGCCGCTAATATTTTCCGGATGGCTTCTTCATCCGTTCCCCAACCAAACCACATATCGTTATCAAAAGCCATTTTTAACTGCTTGGCAAAAGTTGCTTCGTTACCTTCTTCATAAGTTTTCTTTTCTTCACCTGATGATCTTACTTTTCTTACCAAACTGCGGCCAATGAAAAAACTCCCACCCAAAACAACCACCCCTAAAATGCTATAGGTAACTGTTTCTTTAATTGTAAACTCATCATGCTTATTTGGAGAACGCTTGTTAATCATAGTAGTATTCTTATTCCCTCTTTAAGGGGTTAGGGGGTTTTTACACTCCCAGGTATTTTTTCGCTAACGCTGTTTTTACTGGGTCATTCATAATGGTATGCGCCAGCCTTGTTAACTCTTTCTGGCTTAGTTTGGAAGCAAGTGTAGTGAGTGCCGTCATTTTTGCATCGGCTTCTGTTTCTGTTTTCGCTTCGATGGTTATTTCATACTGGTATTTATTCATGGTTGTGGATTTTTAATGTTGAGTAATTCTGCTACAGTATTTACATGAGCCGGTTCTTCCATCAGTTGATTAAGAATACCAATAACGGCTACCATTTGCTGTTCGTCAAATCTTGTTTGTAATTGTTGAAGGGTAGCAATATATTGCTGTTGTTCTTCGTTCAACGGATCGGGTTCAGCAGTTTTTTTCTGAAAGGTTGCTTCGCCCTGCGGTTGCGGCAGCTCCGGTTGTTTGGTTTCTTTGTTGCCAAAGCCCGTCAATCCCATTCCGCTTAATACATCTGCATTTCTTTCTGCCAGCTTACCCAGCACTGCGGAGCCGAGTTCAACCAGGTCAAGGTTTTTAAGTTTGTGTTTATCATTAGTTGATTGCTCTAATTTTTCTTCCAGTTCTTCAATGTATTCTTCTGCATCTTCCAGTTTCTGTTTTGTTTCAACCAGTTCCTCCTGTATGCGTTTTGCTTCATGTTCTTTATCCCTTGCAGTAAGTTTTTCCTGGATAATGTTTTCAATATCACCGAGGCCATTCAAACCCTTATCCTGTTTATGCTGCTTTACATGAAAGCAATACTGGTCGTTTCGTGGCGACTGGTTAGAGTTATAAATCTGGATGCGGATTTTCTCTGTATCATCATTCATGTAATACTCATAGTTATCAAAGTCCTTTGGGTCTTCGGTTTTGGGAACTACTTTCAAACTGTCAACAAATATTTCATAGGGCTTGGCATGTCCCTTTGCTGTCATGTCTTCCAGGTAATGCTTCAGCTTGTCAATTTTAAGCTGGTCGTAATTATCGTGCGTTATGGGCATGGCTTTTCTGTTTTAGGTATTACCTGGATAAATCTTGCGTGTTGGGTAATGGCTGCGTAGTTCCTGATAAGAATAGCTCCCTGGTGTTCATACTGCAACTCGTTCACATAATCAATCGTTACATCAAATATTCCTGCATCACTTTTTACTGAAATGGTATCTACCGGTTCAATCAATATCAATAACTGGTTTGGCAAAATAAATTCCAGTGATTGATTTATTTCCAAAACAAAGTGGCGGAACTGGATGCCGTAATCATCTGCATAACCGAGTTCTTTCATCCGTCTGGGTATATATTCTAAAGCCAGTTCAATTGTCATTGTTTGTTGTTTACCTTTCTTTCAATCCAGATATACAGTATTACCTTGTACTGAATGTTTGCGTTATAATATGCTCCCACTGCATCTTTAAACTGCCCGTTAATGAGTTGGCATCCGCAAATATTTACCGGGTCTTCTTCTCTTTTTGTACCATGCGACCAGACAGGAAAATCAAAAAAATTGTTACCGTCAACGGGTGGATTATTCCCTTTCAATGGCGGTGCAGCCAACAACTCATTGAATACAGCTTCCTGCACAATTTTCAGTTCGTTTACACCAATGTTGATGTCTTTATCAAAAATTTCTCTTGCATAAAACAGGTTGGGTTTTCCCGATGCCTGTAATTGCAGTGTCCCGATTAATCTGTGCCGCCGTATATTATTTGCATCGCCCTGTGTGTATGGCAGAAAATCAGGCAGTACTGATGTTACAAACAAACCTGTTTCAATACCGATAATTTTATGTGTATTTCTTGGCAACTTCACCTGAAAAAATGATTGCTCTTTTTTCTTAGTGATGGCAATGGATTGTATGATGGCTTCTTCTCTCATCATTGTATCACACATTCTACATACAGTGAAACACGGTAGGGAACAAAAATGGCACGGCTGTCATCGCTGTCTTTATATTCAACCTTTATGGAACCATTGCCTGCCGGCTGATTGCCCAGATCATAATAGCGGTGATTGGGAGCAACATTGATACCGGATAAAAGCAATTTGCTTTCATAATTTTCAGGAAATATTTCTTCTTTGTTTATTTCTACTTTCTGTGAACCCCGGTAGTACAGCAAATCATCCTTATCAGAAGTAAACAATATTCCTTTTACAGAAATAATGTTCTTATCCAGTTCAAATGTTTTGCTGAATGTTTTCCCGGCATCGGTTACAGCAATATCAAATCGTTTCTTTACAGTTTGCATAGGGGACGGGTTGTACGGATTTATTCAGATTCTTTTTTTAAAATCAGTTGCAGGTGGCAGGGAGTTATCAGTAATAACTCCCTGCTATACACGCAGGCAACAACTGAAACTTTAGTTCTTTTACGGCGTGGTAATGGTGCCGTGCATGGCCGCATAGATATAAGTGTTCTGCGGTATGCCTTCCATTGTACCCAGTTCCACTGTCATTTCAATCAGCACATCATCATGTATCAGCCTGGGGTTAGCCAGTTTGTAATAACCCAATGGTACATTTCTGTTATTGGCTGTTTTAAAAACGATGTTACTGGTTTCCGGTACAATCTGTTTTTTATTGCTTTTAAGATTAAACTCACCATTGGCAATGGTAGGAAAATCTTCCAGAGCTTTGTAGCTGGTGGCAATCACCTTGTCTTTGCTGGCATCAGCAGCAGTACCAGCCAGCAAAATGATGCCGCTTACTAAGAATGCCTGGTTCTTTGGCAATTTGGAATTGCTGATATTACGCAAACCGATTTCTTTATCATCCTGTGTTTCAAACAACTTGATGGTTTTTGATGTAACCGGCTTGATGGAATAAATGATGCTGTCTGCCAAACGTAGTTCACCTTTTACCAATGCCTCTTTGATGTTTACGGGTAACTCACCAAAGAATTTTTCCATCTCAGCCCTTGAGCCTTTACTGTTTGAACCGCTGTTTGATAATTTGGATACCATCTTCAAACGGTTAATGGGGTTCATTTTACGAAGTGCGCCGAGCAACTCTCCGTCATCTATGCCTTCCAGTCCGAGCAATGCTCCCTGGTTATTGTATTCTTCAATACCTTCTAAAAGTCCTAACATGATAATTAGTTTTGTTGATTATTAAATTGGGTTTAAAATATTTTACTCTTTTTAATCCCCTCCTTTGGAGGGGCTTGGGGAGGCTTTTTAATACAGCCTTTCTTCCCACTGGTCATCTTCTTCCATTCCCGCTATGGCTGCGCCATTCATCTGTTGAAACTGCATACCACTCTCAATCAACTGATCTTCTATCATGTTGAGGGCATTTAATCCGCCGTTCATTTCCTGGTCGTAGTTAAAGTATTGCAATTGCCCGAAGCCATTGGTTGCGGCGGCTGATTTTTGTTTCAGAATTTTATCTAAGTACAGCTTCTCAGAAAAATTTTCTTTGTAAGCAACTAATCTTTCTTTCACACCATCCAATCCTTCCAAACCGTTCACGCCTTTTCCTTTTTGAAAACCATTGGCAGCCATCATACCAATACCGAGCAGGGTTAGCATACGGCTTTGTGTGTAGTGTCCGGTTCCGGTAGCAACGATTCCGATGGCAAGGGATGGCCTCCCGATGGCAGAGCCAATTAAGCCTCCACCCAGAACTGCAACCAATAAATCTTTACCCGTTTCCAGCATGGTATTTTTTACATTGCCTTTTGTGGGCAGTTCTGCATTCAAGCCTGAAAGAAATCCTTTCTTCCTGGCTTTTTGTTTGTATTCATTTTTTTGATTCGACATAGTTTGAGTTTTTTAAAGTGTATGGATTATTATAGCAGGGCTATCGCTTTTTTAGTATGATGTTTGCCTTTATTGCTTTTGTTTCGCTGATGGTTTTTCTTTCTGCCTTTATGCGGCGTACCGGATAATGATTTGCCCTGCGGCGGTGACGATTTATTTTGTGCCTTACTTCCTTTTAACATGGCATATCCGATTCCGATAACGGTTAAGCCTCCCACACCAATTGCAACCGGCTTCAGCCATTGTTTATTCTTTTCCCAAAAGCCAGGATTATCGCCGTTGTCGTTATTATTGATATTATTATTGTTGTTTGCATTTTTATTTTCTGCATTATTATCCGCATTGTTTGCTGCTGCTTTTTCTACTGCGTTGTTATGAGCAACTACCTCTTTGTTTTCGTTTACATCAGCATTTGTTTTAACAACCATTTTATTTGCTTCTGCAATCTTCACAGGTAATTCCGTTGGTATATTATTATCCGGTGTGGGTGCAGCTTCGTTGTTTACAACAGTTGGAAGTGTCGTTGGCGGCGGATTTATAGGTACAGGAGAATTTTTATCCGCTTCCTCATTTACCTTTTCATCAAAGTCTTCTGCGCCTTTGGTTTTCTTTTGAAAAATATTGCCTACATCTTTCAACATAGCCACAATACCTGCAACCACACCCGCCGCCGCTGCAATGCTGGCGAGTGTAATGGGTTCGCCGAGTTCGCCAAAATCGCCCATGCCGTTTACATTTTCATCGTTGTAAATATCTATACCCAACAGTTCAGGCATTGCAGTATATTCATTCATATACTCTACACCTTCCAGGTCAATCATCCCAAAGCCGTCAAAACCATTTACAGCTTTGTCTTTATTTCCTTTTCCACTTAATATTGCTTTCTTTAAATTCTTTACAGTACCCCCCGCACCAAAAAATATCTTCTCTAATTTCAGCCTGGCGTTTACCAGCTTTTGAAATTTAGCAGGGTCAATACTTTTGTTAACTGCCTCCTGTGGTGAAAGGTAACTCCAGCGCAACCGCCCTGCCGTATTCCGTATGTTCAGTTTCATGCTGGCAAGTATGCCATTACGCAGAAGTACGGTTGCGGGGTTAGCCTTATTCACCACATTCAGCAGCTTCCCAAAGAATTTTTTCTTCTTCGGTTTTGTGTTTCCATCGGGTAACGGATTTTGGTTTTCCACAGGATCAACAACCGGGTTTTGCTGTAAAAGGATTGCCCCTTTTTTCTTCATGCCTGGCATCTGTTTTTTAAAGGGTATTTGTTTTTTGGCTTTGGCAGGCAGGGTGTTTTTTCCTTTCATACCCATTTTTTTCTGAATGATGCGGCCTAATTCTGCCATCCCATCATTTGCATCAGTTAGGTATTTTTCATTGCGGCCATTGTATGATGGCATCGCTTCAAAGCCGTTGAGATATTGTAAATCCATAGGATAATCTTTTTTTTCGCTAAAGGGTACTTCGTAATTAAAGCGGTCTGTTACACAATCAATTGT
>JAYURK010000021.1:0-6513 GCA_043756235.1 Ferruginibacter sp.
TCAACATTTCTTTTACTTGCTTTTATTATGCTGGCTTTTACAAAAGGCATCAGCGGTGCATAACTTACAAACTCACGGGTGTAATTTTGCAGGCCAATAAAATCCATATCAAAAGCAAGCTTTTTTTCATCCTGCGGATACATAAACCTTTCAATACGTTCCAGTATTTTTAAATCGCCGGTTGGGTAGCCAAGGCCCAGCAATGGTTCTATAAACATGCGGTTAAGCAGTGCATCAACTTTTGTGGTGGCTTTTGCGTCTCTTTCATTATTAAGCCGGTAAGGTTCCAAATGCGAATAAGAAAAAGTAGTACCCACTTTACAATCATGCCGCAACGATTTTATTATTCTTCCTCCCTCTGCCTGGCACAATGCTGCATGATGTGATGCTGCCAAAAAACTACTCAATCCTTTTTTACCCGGTGCATGTACACCCAAAAAATATCCTGCACCTGTAAATACCATTGGCTCGTTAAGCACCATCCAGTATTTAACGCGATCACCAAAATTTTTAATGCAGCAGTCAACAAAATAACCAAACCAGTTAATAACTTCCCGGTTTACCCAGCCTCCTTTTTTGTGCAGTGCTTCTGGCAAATCCCAATGGTACAATGTTATCCACGGTTCTATACCAAGCTCTAAACAAAAATCAATTACCCGGTTATAAAAATCAATACCCTTGTGGTTTACAGCGCCAATGCCCTGTGGTAAAATACGGCTCCACGAAATGGAGAACCGGTAATTGGGAATATTGAGTTTGTATATAAGTGCGATATCGGCTGCATAATGTTTGTAATAATCGCAGGCAATGTTTCCGCTATCATTATTAAAAATCTTTTTCTTTCGTTGGGTAAAATTATCCCATATAGACGGGCCTTTCCCATCTGCATTATGTGCACCTTCAATCTGATAAGCCGCAGTAGAAATGCCCCATTTAAAATCATCTCCAAAATCGTTTCTTGTAAAAAGCATAATCTTTAGTCGGCCAGTTGGTTTAATATTTTGCCCAGGCTTTTTTCTTTTAATTTTTTTATAGAAAAGATACCTTCGCCTAAGCCGGCAGCTTTCTTCATGCTTTCCTGTCCGTGTTTTTTAATAATCATATTAATGATGCGTTGAGTAGTATCGGGATAATTTACTAATATTTGCTGCTCTGTTGCTACCCAATCTTTAATAATATCCAAATGTTTTAGCTTAAGGCTTTTAATAACAGGCACACTCATTGTTTTTAAAGCGGCAGCATTGCATTGCTGCTCGTACTGGCCCTTCATGGGTATTACCAGCAGTTTCTTTTTTAAAAACAACGCTTCGGCAGGGGTTTCAAAACCGGCACCACACAATACACCGGCGCAGTTTATAAAGCTTTCGATAAATGCTTCGTTGTTTATCGGCCTTATGTGCATGTTCTTTACTGAATATTCTTTTTTGGTATGCTTGCTAAACACCTGCCAGTTTACATTTTCTATTTGTCCTAATACTTTAATAATTTTTTCATCGCTATAGGCCGGTAGGTAAACAGTAAAATGTTTTTTATTTTCTGGTTTACTGTCTCTCATCTGATTTCTGATTACCGGAGTAAAAATATTTTTATCGTAAGCACCAAAATGAAAACCATAAGCTGCAGTAACCGGTGCATAATTATTAAGTACCGCTTTGCCAACCATATCTTTCTTTTTTGGTTTGGGCGATTTTTTATTTATTACTGCCGCCTGGTGGCTAAGCCCCACACATTCTTTATGTTTTATTTTGCAGGCCCAGGCACTTACCGGTTCAAAATCATTTATCACTAAATCATATTCATCAATGGGCAGACTTTTAATTTCGGCATACAGTTTTTTTAAGTTGCTTTTGCGGTAAGTGGCAATCAGATCAATGCCGCCATTTTTACCAAAAATAAAACTGAGGCCTTTAAACCGGTATTTTATGGGGTAAGGCAAATCAACATCGGCCTGGATGCCGCTTACCAAAATATCCAGTTCTCCTTTTTGCTGAAGAATGGGTATAATATCCCTCGCTCTGCTTAAATGCCCGTTACCAGTGCCTTGTATGGCGTAAAGTATTTTCATTATTGTTTCATCAGGTTAAATTCTTCCAGCATATTATCAAACAGTTGATTGTTATTCAGCTCTTCTTCTTCGCTACTTTGTTCAAACCATTGCTGCATTTCATTTTGATTGTAGCGGTAAATTTTCCATGTGCTATCAGCATATTCCAAAGCTGTTAAATTCTCTATCCAATCGCCGCTGTTGAGATACATTATTTTTCCATGCTCGTTTTCTATTTCCCGCATTTCGGGCTGGTGTATATGTCCGCAAACAACAAAATCGTATTGGTTGCTGATGCCTATATCAGCGGCCGTTTGCTCAAAACTGTTGATAAATTTTACTGCACTCTTTACACTGTTTTTTATTTTTTTAGATAAAGAAAATTTTCCTTTCTTAAATATTTTTTCTGAAATAAAATTTACAAAGCTGTTGATGTGTATCAGTGTATCATACCCAACTGCCCCCATTTTTGCCAGCCATTTGCTATGCTGCATGGTTACATCAAACACATCGCCATGAAAAAACCAGGCTTTCTTACCATTATCCAGGTCCAGTATTACTTTATTTACAATTTTTAGTGACCCCATTTTAAACCCTACAAATTTTCGCAGCATTTCATCGTGGTTGCCGGTTATGTAATAAATTTTTACGCCCTTACTCATCCATTGCATCAACTGCTTTATCACTTTCATGTGGCTTTTGGGCCAGTATCTTTTACTAAACTGCCATATATCAATAATATCGCCATTGAGTATAACCGTTTTGGGCTTTACAGTTTTTAAATACTGCAACAGCTCTTTAGCATGGCAGCCATAAGTACCAAGATGTACATCAGAGAGAACCAAAATGTCCAGCTTTCGTTTTTTTATTTTATCCATTAATGGATTTTATAAAATTTCAGGGCGGGATAAAAAGCCGAAAGCATGGGCAGAAAAATTCTTACAGAAAGGTTCAGAAAAAAATAGCGGATATTTTTCATTGTTGTAAGATTATAAGGTTAGTAATATTGCAAATTGAAGCAATTACTGTAACCAAATGTTTACGCTAATGTTATGTGAGTGTTAACTGCCCGGCTCCTTTGCTTTACTGCAAAACAATCATAGCACAGTATTCCTTTTCCGGTTCTGACTATCAATTTAACCTAAAACATGAATAAATAAGCAGCTATTTCACCTTTTCCTAAGTCTTTTAAGAATATATATAATTGCGGAATGCATTTTATCAAATAGGTTGCTTGTTTTATTAACCACTAAACTTTAATATTCAATTATGAAAACGGTTATAAACTTCATTACACTTTTAATTATCTCAGGTACTGCACATGCACAACCCGGCTGGAAATTATGTAACTCCCCAGCTTTTACAAACAGGGTTGATGATATTTTTATGCTGAATGCACAAACTGGTTATGCGGCAAGTGGCGATGGTAAAATTGTAAAAACAACAGATGGTGGCAATAACTGGCTTTTGATGAACCAGGCAAATATTTATTGCCGATCAATTGAATTTATAAATACACAAAAGGGTTTTGTTGGCGGCTTTTCTTTTAACCCGAATGTTGATTCTAATATTCTCCGGAGAACAACAGATGGCGGGGGCACATGGACAGACCTGAGTCCGCTACTGCATCGCAGGGCAAAGGGCGGGATATGTGGGCTGGCCGTTGCAGATGCTAATACTATTTATGGAGGCGGTAACTGGTATGGCGACAGTGCCTATATTGTAAAATCAATTGATGGCGGAAATACCTGGAGCTTTATAGATATGAGTGCTTATGCTACTTCTATTATTGACCTTTATTTTATAAACAAAAATGTTGGCTTTGCTACAGGCAAAGGGCGTTTACCGCTTGAATCGGGTATTATTTTATATACTACAGATGGTGGTACAACCTGGACGTACAAATTTCAAAATACGGTTAATAATGAGTATTGCTGGAAGATACAGCGGCTTACCAGCAAAATATATTTTGCATCGCTGGAAGATTTTGGAAATGTATCACCCCAAATATTAAAGTCAACCGATGGAGGCATGAGCTGGACAATTTATAAAGTAGCAACTGCCCCTTACAATATTGAGGGCATTGGTTTTATTGATGAGAAAAAAGGCTGGACCGGCGGAGGAGCTGGTTTTTCATTTCAATCTAATGATGGAGGTGCCACCTGGGATACCATCCATTTATGCCCTTACATGAACCGTGTTTTTAAGGTAAATGACACTTTGCTTTTTGCAAGCGGCAACCGTATTTATAAATACAGTACCGGCGGATTTTTACCTGCCATACCTGTAAGCCGTTATGCATGGATGAGCTGCTCTCCAAACCCGGTAAATGATAATTTAAATATTGATTTTTCAGTTTCTGTACCAACCCGTATATCACTGATGATACTTGATAATACCGGCAGGCGTGTAAGTGTAATTACAAATGAGGATAAACCTAAAGGATCTTACCGGTATAAATTTAATACAAACAGTTTAGCGCCGGGTATGTATTATGTTGCTTTAAAAACACACGAAGATAAAGTGGTAACAAAAATAATGGTAACGCATTAATCCTTTTTGCTTTGCAGCGTAAAACCAAACGTACTGCCTACATCAATTTTACTACGCACATGAATGGTTTCTTCATGTGCTTCAATAATATGTTTGCAAATGGCCAGGCCCAAACCGCTGCCGCCTACTTTGCGGCTGCGTGCAAGATCGGTGCGGTAAAAGCGTTCAAAAATTCTGGGTAAATGTTCTTCGGCTATGCCGGCACCATCGTCACTTATTTCAATCAGCACCTTTGCGCCATCAACTTTATAAAAGCTGGCTTCAATAGTGCCAAACTGTTTGCCGTATTTAACGGCATTATCAACCAGGTTTATTAATACCTGGCGTATTTTTTCTTTATCGGCAAAAACATTGAGTGGCTGTTCGCAGCCTTTTTTTACAATGCACTTAATCTGTTTTTCATCTGCCTTAAAAGATAAGGTTTCGTACACTTCTTTAAGCAGATCCTGTATTACAAAACTATCTTTTAATAAAAGCTGTTCGCCGCTTTCTAATTTTGATATGGAGTCCAGGTCATCCACCAGGTTAACCAGCCTGTCAATATTACGGGATGTGCTTTGCAAAAATTTTATATTCACTTCGGGCTTATCCAATGCGCCATTAAGTAATGTATCAACATAACCCTGTATGGCAAAAATGGGAGTCTTCAATTCATGGCTCAGGTTTTGTAAAAATTCTTTGCGGTAGGTTTCATTTTGCTGCAATACTTCAATCTCTTCTTTTCTTTGTTCGGCCCATGCTTCTACATCTTCTCTTACTTCATCAATACTTTTTTGAGGTAAAATGTTTTTGTAATAAAACTCTTCTTTTTTACTGGCCTTTGTTTGATAAATAAATTTATAAATGAGTTTTATTTTTCGGTAGATGAATGTTTGCAGCGTGTAAACAATTAAGCCATAAGCACCAATAAAAATGATGACGAAGGATAATAAACCAATCCACCAGACAGGTTTGAAAACAAAAATACCGGCAGCTATTGGCACAGCCAAACCAAGCGATGTTAATGCTGCCAATTGCTGCGGTGAAAAGTTTTTTGAAGTAGACATGATGAATAAGCTGCAAGGTACAAGAAACAAGGTATAAGACTCAAGGCGCAAGTGAGGGTATAATTTTAGGCTCATTCTTGAGCCTTGTTTCTTGATTCTTGTTCCTTATACCTTTCCCTCAAAGATCAAATTTATAACCAACACCTTTTACGGTAGTAATACAATCAAGATTTAATTTCTGGCGAATTTTGCGGATGTGCACGTCAATGGTGCGGTCGCCCACAATTACTTCAGTGCCCCAAACCTGGTTTAAAATTTCGTTGCGTAAAAAAACTTTACCGGGTTTGCCGGCAAGCAGGGCCAGCAGTTCAAACTCTTTACGGGCCAGTATAATATCCTGTGCCTGGTAATTTACAATATACTTTTCCCGGTCTATTATTAAATCTCCTATTTGCACAATGCCGGTTTCTTCTTTATTAAACCTTCTGAAAAGTGCATTCACTTTACTGATAAGCACTTTGGGGCTCACCGGTTTTGTAATAAAATCATCGGCACCGGTTTCCAATCCTTTTACTTCGGTACCTTCATCGCTTAGTGCTGTTAAAAAAATGATGAGTGTATCATTAAAGGCCGGTTGCATGCGCAGTATATTACAAACTTCAATACCGTTTTTGCCAGGCATCATAATATCCAGAATAATCAGATCGGGATTAAAACGTTTTGCCAGTTCAATGGCTTCGTTTCCGTTTTTTGCTGTAGCTACTTCGTACCCTTCGTTCTGCAAATTGTATTGAACAATCTCCAGAATATCAGGTTCATCATCAGCAATTAAAATTTTTTTAACAGTATTTGTTACACTCATACGGCGCAAAAATAGTCTATACCATCAATGAGGAACGTTGTTTTTAGGTTGTTTTGTATTATTAAATT
>JAYURK010000022.1:0-20338 GCA_043756235.1 Ferruginibacter sp.
GAATGTTTTAATTTGTTGGTTTTGTATCCGCCTCACTAACTGCTTAGCGGAGAAAAGTGTCCCGATTTTGTCGGGACACTTTAATTTTAGTTCACCCCTTTTTCCTTCATCACTCTGTTGAGCCATCGTAACATAGCGAAGCACATAATAGCTGCTACCATTAACAAACCAAAATTTAACCAGAAAAAGCCGGCCTTATGATTATAGTTATCCCACATTGTAGAGAGTACACCAGATAATTTATTACCAATAGAGGTAGCCAGGAACCATCCGCCCATCATTAAAGAAGTAATTCTTACGGGGCTTAATTTTGAAACAAGTGAAAGTCCCATCGGGCTTAATAATAATTCGCCAATGGTGATCACCCCATAAGTGCCCAACAGCCACCATACGCTTGCTTTTTCGGCGCCATTGCCACTTACATAAACAGCGGCTACCATCACCAATACAGACAATGCAGAGATGAAAAGGCCAAATGCAATTTTTGTAGCGGTTGATGGTTCTTTATTTTTTCGTCTCAGAAATCCAAAGAAAGCTATAACCAGCGGCGTTAATAAAATTACCCAGCCGGGGTTTATGGATTGACTGAGTGGCGTGGACCATAATGTGGCATTGCCACCATCGGCTGGAAGTTTTTCAGGTGCAACATTCTTAAAGTAAACAGGATAATTATATTCTTTAAGTACATCGCCATTTTCATTTTTTTGGATCCTGAACAGGCCATCATATAAATTAACCGAATCTTTTTTATAAGTAAGATCTTCGGCCTGTTTTAATCCTTTAAAAACATTTGCTGTAGTGCCACTTACCTCCCTGTTTGTATAATTATCTGCCCAAATAGTAAGTGCAGTGCCGTTTTGTTTAAACACGGCCCAAAACATAACCACCGCTGCAAAAATGGCCAGCAATGCAGCAATGGGTCTTTTCTCTTCGGGGGTGGCCCTAAAATATAAAGATGAATAAAAATAAATAACAGGTATACATGCAAAGATGAAGGCATCTGTAGAATCGGAACCAAAAATTGAGCTATCTGGATTTGAAGGACTGGCAATACCCTTAAGAAACCATCCAATAACTCCGGCAACTACAGCAGGTACTAAAATTGTCAATACAATTTTTAAAAAAGACATGTCTTCTTTTGCCATGGGCTTTTTTACATCACCTGATGCGTAATGTTTTGTACCCGAAATAAAAATGATAACACCCAGAAACATGCCAATGCCTGCAGCTACAAAAGCATACTTCCAACCCCAGATAATTATTATTGCAGCACTAAAAAAATTGCAGATAAAGGCGCCAATATTAATGCCCATATAAAAAATATTATAGCCCTCATCTTTTCTTTTTTCAAACTCCGGAGTAGAATATAAATTACCGAGCAGCGTAGAAATATTTGGTTTAAAAAAACCGTTGCCAAAAATTACCAGTGCCATGGATAAATATAACATGGGCAGGCTGTGCACTGCCATCAGGCAATAGCCTGCACCCATCATTAGCCCGCCTGCAATAATAGAACGGCGGTAACCAAAATACCGGTCGGCCAGTAAACCACCAATAAACGGGGTAAGAAAAACCAATGCAATAAAAGTTCCGTACAAATCAGATGCTTCACTGTTTGTCATGGCAAAACCATGCTCTACATTTTTGAGGTATAATAAAAAAATACCTATCATCAGGTAATAACCAAAACGTTCCCACATTTCGGAGAAAAATAAAAAGGGAAGGGCTTTGGGGTGTTTTGCGGTGCTGCTCATGCTTTGTTTTTTATATGGTAAGATAAATAAAAAAAGGCGACTGTGAGATCGCCTTTTTAAAAGTTATAATTGAAATTATTTTACACCATGCATCATCTTTTTCAATTTTGGCGTAAGCATAAATAATAATAATGAAGCAATGCCACACAATACAACAAAAACCATAAAAAATTCAAAGAGGTTATGAATAGTAAAGCCTGCAAAGGTTGGATTGTAGGCCCTTATTTTATTGTCAGCCAGTAATTTTAACTGCTCGGCTGTAGGTGTAATGGTTTTATCTAAAATACCCTGCAGGTTAATGCCCAATTCCTGGGCTTTGGTAAATTTTTCTCCCGTTGCAGGCATAATAGAACCCAGGGTTCCTGCCAGTGCATAACCCGATGCATTTGATAAAAAGAATACACCATATAATAAAGATGAGAATCTTTTTGGTGCCAGTTTACCCACCAGTGAAAGACCAATTGGCGATAAACAGAGCTCACCAAAAGTTTGTATAAGGTAAAGAAGTATGAGCCAGTGAATAGCTAATAAACCAGAAGTGCCCAAACCTTTTACATTATGTGCAATGATGAAATAACTCAATGCAATTAATGCTAAACCTATAGCCTGTTTAAAAGGCGAAATGGGTTCTTTTCCTTTTGCCCTTAATTTATCCCATAAAATACTAAAGGGTACGGCAAAGGCAACTACAAAAATACCGTTGAAGATTTGTACCATGGAAGGTGGCATCAGCCAGCCAAAAAAGTTTCTGTCTGTTTGGTTATTGGCAATAAAAGTTAAAGAAGAACCCGCCTGTTCAAAAGCTGCCCAAAAGAAAATAATAAAGAACGATACAATATATATAACCAATACCCGATCTCTTTCTATTTTAGTAAGCGAACTGTCTGAAAGTATTAGTCCGGCAAGTGAGATACCACTTGCATAAATGATTGAATAAATAACATTCTGTCCAAACACATAAAAAAACAATAAGCCCAATCCTAAAAAAACAACTACTGCAGCACTTAAAGCTTTTGAAGTAAACACAGCTTTTTGTGCTTCACCTTCTTCGTAATCGCTTGCGTCATTTTTTGATGGTAAACCACCAATGGGCCTGCCTTCCGGAGTTCTAACATATTTGTCTTTTAATAAAAAGAAAGTTGCAGTACCAATTAACATTGCAATTGCAGCTGCCAGGTAACCCCATTTAAATGCATAAATATCTCTAACACCGTTTGCATCAACCACATCGCCTATCAACGGGCATATTAACTGACCTAAAAATGCACCCATATTTATACCCATGTAAAAAATGGTGAAAGCTGTATCCAGCTTATTCCTCTCGGCTTTTGGATACAGGTTACTCACCATACTGGAGATATTAGGCTTAAAAAAACCATTACCTAAAATGATTACTCCTAATGCTATGTAAAGTAATGTTCTGGCAAGTTCCAGATCGGAGCTAAAAATTGTTGCACTAAAAAACAATAACATTTGCCCAGTAGCCATTAGTAGCCCACCCAGGATAATGCATAGGCGATTTCCTAAAAAACGATCGGCAATAAAACCTCCCAACATGGGAGTTAAATAACATAAACCAAGAAAGCCCCCATATATAATAGAAGACTGTTCTTCGCTCATCATTAATGCGTTAACGATAAATAACGTTAAGATGGTACGCATACCATAAAAGTTAAACCGCTCCCACATTTCGGTTCCAAAGAGAACCCATAATCCTTTGGGATGCCCTTGTGTTTTTATTACCTGCTCATTCATAATTAGTAAATTTTTAATGCTTGTTTAGTAAGTTTAGTAACTCAAAATAGGTAATTTATTATTAGCACCATCAAATTAATATTGCATTTTTAAAAAAGGGGTGTAAAGCATAAATCCACTTGCAGTAATGATATTATAATTAAAAATATAGCGCCGCTTATAAAATTAATTATAAAATGCGGTGGCATAATTTTAAATTCGCATTCTATAACCTTTCCTGTTTCAATCACTTTAATTATCTCATGAACATTCTACTCATCGGTTCCGGAGGCAGAGAACATGCATTTGCCTGGAAACTTTCGCAAAGTAAATTATGCAGCCAGTTATTTATTGCACCCGGTAATGCCGGTACGGCTTTATGCGGTACCAACCTGCCCGTGGCTGTTAGCGATTTTGAAGCGCTGGCTGCTACCTGCCTCTCCAACAAAGTAGATATTATTTTAGTAGGCCCCGAAGAACCTCTGGTAAAAGGTATTTATGATTATTTTAAAAACAATCAGGCCACCAAACATATTATGCTCATCGGTCCATCCAAAGAGGCAGCCCGGTTAGAAGGAAGTAAAGCATTTGCCAAGGCATTTATGCAAAGGCACCATATTCCTACGGCAGCTTATGGTGAATTTACCGCAGCAAATTATGCAGCAGGTGTGGAGTATATTAAAGACCATAGTTTACCCGTAGTTTTAAAAGCCGATGGCCTGGCATCGGGTAAAGGTGTTTTGATTTGCCAGAATAATATAGAAGCTTTATCGGAGTTTGAACTGATGCTGCACCAGCAAAAGTTTGGTGATGCAGGAAAAAAAGTTGTAGTGGAAGAATTTTTAAAGGGAATAGAACTGAGTGTTTTTGTGTTAACCGATGGCGAAAATTATGTACTGCTACCCGAAGCAAAAGATTATAAAAGAGCAGGTGTGGGAGATACGGGGCTTAATACCGGCGGCATGGGGGCAGTAAGCCCGTTGCCTTTTGTAAACGCAGCGTTTATGCAAAAAGTAACAGAAAAAATAATTGTTCCTACCATTGAAGGTTTAAAAAAAGATAAACTGGAGTATAAGGGTTTTATATTTTTTGGGTTGATGAATGATGAGGGCGAGCCTAAAGTAATTGAATACAATTGCCGGATGGGCGACCCGGAGACGGAAGCCGTACTGCCCCGTGTTAAAAACGACTTGGTGGAATTACTTGTGGCTACCGCACAACAAAGGCTACACGAAATTGTGATAGAAACGGACAGCCGCTGTACTGCTGCTATAGTAGCCGTTAGCGGTGGTTATCCCGGCCACCATCAAATAGAAATGCCTATTACCGGGCTGCAAAATGCAGTTATTGAAAACAGTTTGGTTTTTCACTCCGCAACAAAGCAAAAAGATAATGAAATTGTTACCAATGGCGGAAGGGTGCTGGTGGTAACTTCCTTTGGAGAATCTATTGCAGATGCTGCAGAACAATCGGCCTATATGATGGAGCAGTTGCATTTTGATGGACTGTACTTTCGCCATGATATTGGGTACGAGTTTGCTTAAACGCTTTGTATGGCCACAGGTGATTTTGCAAAAGCTTTATGCGGCAGGTTTTACAGGTTTGCAGTGCAAAAGAACATTTCTTATAAATGTTTGAAAAATAAAAATTTTGCCGTTGTTAATTCAAATAAATTACGCCAACTTTGCCTGCATTAGATTACATACGTTTTCACTTTATAAAATATGGGCCTCTTTAACTTTTTTACACAGGAAATTGCGATTGACCTGGGTACAGCCAATACACTCATTATACACAACGACGAAGTAGTGGTAAACGAGCCGTCCATTGTGGCGCTTGACCGAAACAATCCTAAAAATATTTTAGCCGTGGGTAAAAAGGCATTGATGATGCATGAAAAAACCCACGAAAGTATCCGCACCGTAAGGCCATTAAAAGATGGTGTTATCGCCGATTTTAATGCCGCCGAATTAATGATAAGGGAAATGATCAAAATGATCTATCCAAAAAAACCGCTGTTTGCACCCAGCTGGCGTATGATGATTTGCATCCCTTCCTCTATTACTGAAGTTGAAAAAAGAGCCGTAAGGGATAGTGCCGAACAAGCCGGTGCTAAAGAAGTTTATTTAATTCACGAACCCATGGCTGCGGCCTTGGGTATTGGTATTGATGTAGAAGAACCGGTGGGCAATATGATTATTGATATTGGCGGTGGTACCACAGGCATAACCGTAATTGCATTGGCAGGTATTGTGTGCGACCAGAGTATTCGTATTGCAGGGGATGAATTTACAGCAGATATTATGGAAGCTTTACGCCGCTACCATAGTTTATTGATAGGCGAACGTACTGCCGAACAAATAAAGATACAGGTAGGCAGTGCCATGAAAGACCTGGATAATCCGCCCGATGATATCCCGGTAAATGGAAGAGATTTGGTAACCGGTATTCCCAAGCAGGTAATGGTAAGTTACCAGGAAGTAGCCGAAGCCCTGGATAAAAGTATTTTTAAAATCGAAGAAGCTATCTTAAAAGCTTTGGAAACCACACCTCCCGAACTGGCCTCCGATATTTACCGCCGCGGTTTATACATTACCGGTGGTGGTGCTTTATTAAGAGGTTTGGATAAAAGATTACAGGCAAAAATAAAATTACCCGTGCATGTTGCTGACGATCCGCTGAAGAGTGTGGTACGTGGTACGGGCATAGCTTTAAAGCATTACGACAGGTACCCTTTTGTAATGAGATAATAGTTGCAAATAGAAAATGGTGAATTTATAAATATCGAATGTTGATATAAGCCGAACATTCGATATTTTCACATCCGATATACTAAATTATTTCTTCCGGTGCGTAATATTTTTCTTTTCATCCGCCGCTATTTCAATCTTCTTTTTTTCCTGCTGTTGCAGGGATTTTGTATTTATTTAATTGTGCATTACAATACTTATCACAATGCCGTTTTTAGTAATACCGCCAACCAGCTAACGGGTAAAGTAAATGAACAGTACAATAAGGTAGAAGATTTTTTTTATCTTAAACGAACCAACGATTCGCTGTGGAAGGCTAATGAAAAATTATACAATAAACTGCGGGCCAACTTTCAATTACCCGATACTGCCAGCAAAGCAGTAATAGATACTTTTAAAATAGATTCCTTAATACAATACAGAAAATACACTTACCTGCAGGCTGCTGTAATTGAAAACTCGGTAAACACACAAAATAATTTTATTGTTTTAAACCGGGGCCGGGCCGGCGGTTTAAAAATTGGTATGGGTATTATTGATATTAACAATGCTGTAGTGGGCAGCATTACCGATTTAACCGACGATTATGCCATTGTGATGAGTTTATTACATAAGGATAGCCATGTAGATGGTATGTTGCTTAAAGGAAATGGCGAAACGGGTACTGTAGTTTGGGATGGTAAAATACCAAATGTGCTCAGCATGACGAGGATACCCAAAAGCGCAAAGCTTGCTGCGGGAGATACTATTATTTCAAGCGGCGTAAGTACCACCACCATTCCCAAAGGCATGATGATTGGTTTTGTAACAGAAGTTTTTGCAGAAAAAAGCAGTAACAATTTTTTAATTAAATTAAAATCGGCTGCAAATTTTTATAACCTGCAATATGTTTATGCGATAGATAACAGCCAGCAGGAAATCATCAATCAATTAATAGAAAAAGCAAAACAACCGGTAAAAAAATAACATAAAAAAAATCACCTTTAGCATTTAGCCAAAAGGTTACAATATGAGTACGTTAGTAAAAAATATTATTCGCTTTATGCTATTTATACTGGTGCAGCATTTTGTGCTGGATAATATTCACCTGCACCAAATGGCAACGCCTTACCTGTATTTTTTATTTATTTTATGGCTGCCTTTTAATATGAACCGTACCGGGCAGTTGCTTTTAGCATTTGCCTTTGGTTTTACCATGGACAGCTTTAGGCTTAACCCCGGTTTTCATGCAGCGGCCTGTGTGCTTATTGCATACCTGCGCCCTTTTTTAGTTAACCTGTTAATACCGCAGGAAGGCGCAGATGAAAATTATGAAGAACCCTCCATAAAAAGTATGGGCGGGTTTTTGCCCTATTTTATTTATGTGGCCGTGCTTACAATAATTCACCACAGTTGGTTGTTTTTATTAGAAGCCTGGCAGTTTGGTAACATCTGGTATTTTTTAGGTAAAACATTGTTATCAACCGCTATTAGTTTATTGCTGATAATAATTACCGAATTATTATTTGTACGTAAACAAAAATTTAGAACCAACACCGTGTAATTTTAAATGAATCAGCTGCAACTTTTAACTCCTAACTATTAACTTTTAACTCAAAGTGTCTGTCTTTAACCAGAGTCGTAAAAATGTAATTATGCTGATGTTTGTTGGCATGCTGCTGATCATTATACTCCAGTTAATGAACCTGCAATTATTTTCTTCAAAATATAAAATGGCTGCCGACGATCAGGGCATTTTTAGAAAAGTAATTTATCCCGACAGGGGAATTGTATACGACCGCACCGGTAAATCTATTTTGCAAAATACCACCATCTTTGATCTGATGGTTACGCCCAATAAAATAAAGGGTACCGATACCGCCACACTTTGCAACATTTTAAATATTGATACCACCGAATTTAGAAAGCGGATGGAGAATATAGTTTTTAAATACAAAAGTTACCGGCCTTCTATTTTTGAAGCGTTGCTGAGTAACGAAAAAATGGCCAAGCTTAGCGAAAACCTGTACAAATTTGCACCGGGTTATTACCTGCAGGAAAGATCGGTACGTGATTATCCTTTTGATGCTGCCGGAAATATTTTGGGTTATTTAAGTGAAGTAGATTCTAATGTTTTAAAAAATCCAAAATACACCGGCTATGTAATGGGAGATTATATTGGTAAAACCGGTTTGGAAAGAACTTACGAAAATGTAATGCTGGGGCAAAGAGGAATAGAATTTTGGAAAAAAGATAAAGTAGGCCGGCTTACCGAAAGAATGGAGAAAGGCAAATTTGATACAGTAGCCATTGCAGGCCAAAATATGCATACCGCCCTGGATATTGAATTACAAATGCTGGGAGAAAAATTAATGGAAAATAAATTGGGTTCCATTGTAGCTGTAGATCCTAAAACCGGCGGCATTTTGTGTATGGTGAGCAGCCCAACGTTTAAACCCAAATTATTAACCGGCTCCGAAAGAAAAAAACATATTGCTGAATTATTATTAAACCCTGCACGCCCATTATTTAACAGAACTGTTTCTGCTACATATTCACCGGGATCTACTTTTAAAACTTTGCAGGCATTAATTGGTTTGCACGAAAACGTAATTGAAACCAGTACAAGGTTTAGTTGTAGCGGCGCTTTTTACGGTTGCGGTAGCGGCAGGCCCATGCGTTGTTTAGATTACGGCACTTTTGATTTACGCAATGCCATCACTATTTCGGATAATACTTATTTTGCCAACGTAATGCAGAAGGTTATCACTAATCCTAAGTATCCCAACCAGGATAGCAGCCTGAATGTATGGAGCAATTATATGCAGGCTTTTGGGTTAGGACATAAATTAGGTGTGGATGTTCCTTCGGAAAAAAAGGGATTAATACCGGATGCCGCCTTTTACAATAAATTGTATGGGGCTGGCAAATGGAATTATTGTACGTTTCGTTCTGTAAGTATTGGCCAGGGCGAAGTGGATGTTACGCCCATGCAGGTGGCAAACGAAATGGCCTATATTGCCAATAAGGGTTGGTACATTACTCCGCATTTAATTGATTCGATAGAAGGTGGCGATAAATTTAATATGCTTGCAAATTTTAAAGAAAAGCATAATGCCATTGATATACCCGACAGTATTTTTGATGCAGTACACGACGGTATGCTGAGTGTGGTGGAACGAGGCACTGGTGTTGCTGCTAAGGTTGAAGGCATAAATATTTGTGGTAAAACTGGGACAGTAGAAAATTATTACAGGGGAGTAAAACAACCCAACCACGCTTTTTTTGCAGGATTTGCGCCAAGAGAAAATCCAAAAATTGCCATCATGTGTGTGGTAGAAAACAGCGGCCGCTTTGGTGGTACTTATGCAGCACCCATTGTAGGATTGATGATAGAAAAATATTTAAATGATTCTATAACAGGTAAAGGCAGATTGGAGAGACTGGAGCAATTATCGAAACTTAATTTAATTCCTCAAAAAATTTATTTTGAACAAAGAGTTCAGGATTCCTTGCTTCATGCTAAAGACTCGGCATACCTTATTGCAAAAGGGTATATAAAATTAATGATGGACACATTAGAGCTTGATGAATCAGCCGAAAATGAAGTGCTTGATAAATTAAAAAAAGATAAAGAAGAACAAAAAAAAGAAAAACCTAAAAAAGACAGTAACGATACCCGTTTAAAAATAAATGCGGATGCAATTTTGCCCAACGAAAAAAAGAAACCCGAAGTAAAAGACACTGTAAAAACGTGAGTGGTGAGATGTGAGTATACTATTTAAATGTATTATTCAACATTCACCATTCACTATTCACCGTCATGTATCAAAAAAATCCTTCCATATCAAAAGGCATCGATTGGGTAATGATTTGGCTGTACGCCATATTGGTAATGATTGGCCTGCTGTGTATTTTTTCGGTAGAATATAAAAGCGGCGATCCGGTAATGCAATCTTTTTTAGGATTTAAAAAAGAATACAGCAAACAATTTTTCTTTTTTATTGCCAGCATTATTGTGGGCATATTTATTTTACTTACCGACAGTAAATTTTTTACCGCCACGTCAAACCTGGCTTATGCATTTGGCATTCTTTTAATACTGGCAACTTTTGTGGTGGGTAAAGAAGTGGGCGGCTCAAAAAGCTGGATACCAATTGGTAAACTAATGAATATTCAGCCAGTGGAGATGTGTAAAATATTTACCTCACTGGCCCTGGCAAAATATTTATCATTACCTGAAACTAATTTTCATAAAAAACAAACTCAGTTGATAGCTGCAGCTATTGCTTTCAGCCCGGCCATATTATCGGTTTTGCAAAGTGAACCCGGCGCTGCCATTGTATATTTTTCTTTTGGTATTGCTTTTTACAGAGAAGGTTTACCTACTATGTACCTCATCATTCTTTTTTCTTTTGCCATACTTATTATTGCCAGCATTGTAATTGCCCCCAATACATTATTTATTACACTTACTATTTTAGCGGTATTGTATATTATTGTTTACAGAAGAAAAATAAAAAGAGACAAGGGTTTATTAATTACTATCGCTGCAGTGTGGTTATTATGCGTAGGCGTACAAAAATTTGTAGTGCCTGCCTTGTTTGAAAGTGTATTAAAGCCACACCAGGTAGTGCGTATATTTTCTACATTTGGTATTGATGATTATAAATTTAAAAGTGCAGAACGTACCGCCGATATACAAAAAGAATTTGCAAAATTAGGTACCGCAAAAAAGAAACCCGGCGAAAAAGTAGAAAGCTATAACGTAAAGCAATCAAAAATTGCTATTGGCAGCGGTGGCTTTTGGGGTAAAGGTTTTTTGCAGGGCACACAAACACGTGGTTCTTTTGTGCCGGCACAAAACACCGATTTTATTTTTAGTTCTGTTGGAGAAAATTTTGGATTTTGGGGTTGTGTAGTTTTAATGCTGTTATATTTCGGTTTAATGTTACGCCTGGTATTTTTAGCCGAAAGGCAACGCAGCACTTTCAGCCGGGTGTATATGTATTGTGTGGTGGGCATATTGTTTTTTCACGTGGCGCTTAATGTTTGTATGACACTGGGCCTTGCACCATCACCCGGTATTACATTACCATTGCTCAGTTACGGCGGCTCTTCCTTAATAACCTTTACTGTTTTATTATTTATATCTATTAAATTAGATGCCGACAGAGGAATGATATTGAGGTAAAGGCAGCACCATCCCCTTGCACAGCATCCTGCGGAAAAGGGGAGCATACTCTGCCGAACACAATATCTTTTCAATTACTTTTGCAGTCATTTATAACATTACTCTAAAAATTTTTAGGGTCTAAAATTCCCCCTTCAGGGGGTTAGGGGGCTTCAGGTATGAAAATAATTCCACTCAGCGAAGGCGCATTCACCATTGATAACACTAAACAGTTTGTTCCTTTTAATAAAGAAAAAGACGATCTGCAGCAAAGACCTCTTGGCAGTTTGCTGGTAGAGGTGCAGCCATTTGCAATTGTTACAACAAAAGATATTTTAGTAATTGATACCGGCCTGGGCTTTACCAATGCGGACGGCAGTTTACAAATTCACCAAAATCTTTTGGATAATGGCATTAACCCTTTGGAGGTTACCAAAGTTTTATTAAGCCACCTGCATAAAGATCATAGCGGTGGTGTAAGTAAAGAAGATAAAATTTTACAGCATCGGTTTATCAGTTTCCCCAACGCAATGTATTATGTAAACAAAGATGAGTTTGACAGTGCCATGGCTAAGGGCAAACCTTCTTACACAACTGCAGAATTTGAAATTTTAAGCGAAAGCGATAAAGTAATTTTTACACAGGGCAATGGCGTTATTGATGATTATATAAAGTATGAAGTAACCGGCGCACACTCACCCTTTCACCAGGTTTTTTGGATTGAAGAAGCAGGACAAAAAATATTTTTTGGCGGCGATGTGGCACCGCAACTGCAGCAAATGAAAAATAAATTTATTGCCAAATACGATTACGATGGAAAAAAATGTATGGAGCTGCGCCAGCAGTGGTGGCAACAGGGGCAACAGGAAAAATGGACTTTTTTATTTTATCATGATATTAAAACTCCGGTGGTGGAGTTTTGAAAAAAATGTTATATCGATACATTGTAAATAGTTTTAAATATGGATGGCAGTTTTGAGTTTTTGTTACCAAAAAATTCTATTACTCAAGGGTTTGAATTTGAAATTCCTATGTTTGAATGGCAAGGAGTAAATTATCCTCAAGGTACAGCCGAATGTAAATTTGGTTCTAATTTTATATTAAAAATATCAGAGAATTCAGATATTCTTATTTCCAGTTATAAGAAAAGTATGCCCAAATATTATCAAAATGAAGAATGGCACTGTATTGAGGTTTTAGGAAAAGGAATGGAGATTTATATTGGAAGTTTATATGAACTTGGGGCGGAAGAAATTAATAATTCCCTTAAGGATTTAATTAACACTTTATTACAGGACAAAACAATGTGGGCTGTTGTTTATTCTCACCAAGATGATGGATTTGAAGAAGTTAAAAAAGGCAGTATTTCAGATATTTTATTAAACTTTGAAAATGCGATAAGGAAATCAGAAGGTTTTATGATTTATGCCTAAAATTAAAAAAGCTGCACCTCCGTAACAGCCTTAAAAATATTTTTCTCAAAAATTATTAACGCAGCTTATGTATAAACTCATTATCCATAAATTGCTTTTGAATATCTTTCAGGTCTCTTAAAATACTGGCATCAACTAATTGTCCGCCGGTTTCTACAATAAAGCCACCAATCAATTCATCTTTAACCGCAGTTTCAATTTCAAATGTTTTATTGGGCATAGCTGCTTTTACATTGGTCATAATTGCTGCTCTTAAAGTATCGGTAAGCGGGCCTGCCGTAGTAATTTTTACTTTTTGAATATTGTTCAAATTATTGTACTGGTCGATATATGCATTTATAATTTCGGGTAAATTAGCTTCTCTTGTTTTTGTTACCAGCAACTTAATAAAAGCGGCAGTTAAATCATTAACCCTTCCATCGGTTACAGCTTTTAATATTATTTCTTTTTTATCGGCTTTTATAATCGGGCTGCTTAATACGGCAACAAAATCAGGATTGCTTTTGCAAACGCTGTTCAGCCATTTCATATCGGCATATACCGCTTCTATTTGATTTTGCTCTGCAGCTAAATCCAATAAACTTTTTGCGTACCTGCCTGCTAAACGTGGATTGTTCATACCCCTGTCCCCTAAAGGGGAACTTGATTTGTATCAGTATTCTGTACTCAAAAATACCGATGGTTAAAACTTTAATACTTATAACAAAATCTCCTCCTTTCCCCCTTTAGGGGAAAGGGGTTAATTCAATTTCACTTCCGATGCCAGCACTTTAATATAATCTTCCTGCTCGGCTTTATTGCTTAATTCTTTACGTAAAACTTTTTCGCTGGTTTCAATTACTAAATTACCAATTTGATTTTTTAAATCGGTAAGTGCTGCCATTTTTTGCTGCTGAATGGTGGACTGTGCATCGGCCATAATTTTTGATGCGGCTGCTTTAGCTTCTTCTTTAGCTTCGTTAACTATTTTATCTTTTATTTCTTTAGCTTCTTTTAAAATAGCACCTCTTTCTTCACGGGTTTTGGCCAGCAAAGCTTCGTTATCATTTTTCATTTGTGCCATTTCAAGTTTTACCTTTTCGGCAGTGGCCAATGCTTCGGTAATAGAATTTTCCCTGTCGTTTAATCCTTTTACAATAGCAGGCCATGCATATTTTTTAAGAATAAAAAACACAATCAGGAAGGCTAAAAGTGTCCAAAAAAGTAAACCAATTTCCGGTAATAAAAGTTCCATGTTATATTAGTTTTTAGTTTGAAGTTATTAGTACTCCAAATCCACTCAACAATTTCAATTTTAATAAGCCCCTTTAGGGGTTTGGGGTAAAATACTGCATCCTCCGCCCTGTGCTTTGGATGCAGTAAAAAGTTGGCAACGATTATAAAACCATTGCAAGAAAGCCCACGATGATAGCAAATAAAGCAGCACCTTCTACAAGGGCAGCAGCTAAAATCATGTTAGCACGAATATCGTTAGTGGCTTCTGGCTGACGGGCAATACCTTCTACTGCACCTTTACCAATTTGACCAATACCAATACCTGCACCCATTGCAGCAAGACCAGCACCTACTGCGCCACCTGCGTTTGCAATGCCTTCCAATAAAATTAATCCTAAGTTCATGTTACTTGGTTTATTGTTAAATAATAATTCCGAAATTAATGAGCAGTTGTTGCATGTGCATCATCATGGCTGTGATCGCCTTCTATGGCACCGCCAATTAAAACTGCAGTAAGTGTTGTAAAGATGAACGCCTGTAAAAACGCCACCAGCACTTCTATAAAATAAATAAAAATGGTAAATGCTATTGATAAAGGACTGGCGCCCCAGCCTGCGGCCGTGCCCATTTTTTCTCCAAAAATAAATATCAATGAAATTAAACAGATAATGATAATATGCCCCGCCACCATGTTGGCAAACAAACGAATGATTAAGGAGAAGGGTTTTAAAAACATACTCAAAAACTCAACAGGTACTAAAATAAATTTTACACCTAATGGCACCCCCGGCGGGTTAAAAATATGTGCCCAGTAATGTTTATTACTGCTGGCAATAGTTACTACAAAAGAAATTACACCCAGCACAACGGTAAAGGCAATATTACCCGTAACGTTTGCAGTACCCGGTATTAAACCGAAAATATTGTTGATTAATATAAAAAAGAAAATGGTTAATAAGTAAGGAAGATACCTGCTTGCTTTGTAACCTAAGTTTGGTACTGCCACCTCGTCTCTTACAAAAGTAATAACCGGTTCAAGCAAACTTTGCATTCCTTTGGGTGCCGAAGTTACGCCCTGGCCACTGGTGTATTTTTTTGCAATGCTTACCATTATCCACACTAATATTATTAAGGCTAAAAGCATTTGTACCACATTACGGGTTAAAGAAAAATCGTACACTTTCACATTTGGGTCAGTTGGTACAACTTTTCCTTTTACTAAATTATAACCCTCTACTTCCTGCTGGCCATGATGAAAAGCAGACGACATAAAAGTGGAAAATCCTTTTTGAGGTGAGTATAATATTACCGGTAAAGGAACAGAAGCATTAAAAAAATGAAACTCGTGGCCATCCATAATATGACCGAATATTACTTCTTTCATATTCAACTTTCCCTTGGTGTGATTTTCTGGCTCACCACTTGCAAAAACATCTGTAGTAAAAACAGTTAATAAAAGGCTGAAAGCCAGTACCAGTAAAGATTTTAAACACTTTTGAAGCATACCCATCCCTAATTTTGCCGCAAAGATAAGGCGGCACAGGGGAAATTAAAAATTGAAGAGGGATTAATTAAGGCAGATGGTTAAAAACAACAAATTATGCTTTAATGTAGATTAGTAAATTTATTCAAAGCAGCCTTTTCTTATTATAACCTGGAAGCCTTCGTTATCATACCCAAGTGTATCGCCCGCTCTCATCTTCATCCCGCCAATATATAAACCAGGTTCTCTATTGCTAAACGCTTCAGGATTGTTTAGCATTTCTTCCTTAATAGCTTTTAACCAATTACGAAGATAATTTTCAGCATCTTCAGGTGTCATATCAATTTCATTAATCATAACAAATAAAAATAATAGTATAAGCCATTAAATATTTTCTTTACTCATGTTTACAGTTTACTGTAAACTAGTTGCATTTTAAAAATTTGAGCTTTATATAATTACCTGCTTTTTCTCAAACTGCATTTTATGCAACTGATAATAAAAGCCCTGTTTAGCTAAAAGTTCTTCGTGAGTGCCCATTTCTTTTATTTCTCCTTTATCCAGCACTATTATTTTACTGGCTTTGCGGATGGTGCTCAGGCGGTGTGCAATTACAATAGAGGTACGGCCGGTTATTAAAGTATCAATGGCATGCTGAATTAAATTTTCACTTTCCGTATCTACTGATGAAGTGGCTTCATCTAAAATTAAAATAGAAGGATTGTATAATAATGCCCTTACAAAAGAAAGCAATTGCCGCTGACCCATAGATAAAGTAGCCCCACGTTCCATTACATTATAATCATAATTGCCGGGCAACTGCATAATAAAATCGTGTATGCCGATAAGTTTGGCTGCGCTAATAACGGCCTCTTTTTTTATATCAGGGTTGCGGAGTGTAACATTATCTATTACAGAACCGCTGAATAAAAACACATCCTGCAGTACTACGCCAATTTGAGTTCTTAAAATATCTAAAGGGTATTCTTCAATATTTTTATCATCAATTTTTATATTGCCTTTTTGTATATGATACAAGCGATTTAATAAACTTATGATAGAAGTTTTGCCGCTTCCGGTATGCCCAACAATGGCCAGTGTTTCGCCTGCATTAATATGGAATGAAATATTTTTTAAAACATATTGCTCATCAGTGTAAGCAAACCAAACATTTTCAAAAGCCACTTTTCCTTGTATGGCTACAGGATTATGAACGCCTTGGTTTACTGCAGTATCAGGATTATCTAAAACTTTAAAAACCCTCTCGCTGGCAATAATGCCCATCTGCAACACATTGAATTTATCGGCAATAACCCGTAACGGACGAAAGAGTAAATTTAAACAAATGATAAACGAAGTAATGATACCGGCAATTTGTTCCCTTTGCACCACATCGGTTATCACGATAGCATCTTTTGCTGCCCACCATATTAATAAACCAATCGACAATGCCATTACCAGCTCTACAATTGGAAAAAAAACAGAGTAAGCAAAAATGGCTTTTATGTTTGCATTGCGGTGCTCTTTATTAATAGCATTAAATTTATTAAACTCTCTTTGCTCTGCAGCAAAAGCCTGCACCACAGCCATGCCGGTAATATGCTCCTGTACAAAAGCATTTAAGTTTGCAACAGCATTACGCACTCTGATAAATGATTTGTTTACACTTTCTTTAAAAAAATAAGTAGCAATCATTAATACCGGAAAAGGTGCCAAGCATACCAGCGTTAATTGCCAGTTTACAATAAACATATAAGTTAATACCGAAATGATAGAAAGTAAATCGGCAATGATAGGTATAAGCCCATCGCTAAAAACATCGTTGATAGATTCTATATCATTTATAGTACGTGTAGTTAAAGTGCCAATGGGGGTTTTATCAAACTGGCCAAGGTTAAGGTGAAGAATTTTTTTGTAGGTAGTTACCCGCAAATCTTTTACTACGCTTTGCCCCAGCGATGCAGTGCTGAACGTAAAGTAAAATCTTGCAATTGTTTCAACCAGCAGCAATACTATTTGTATAATGGTTACTTCAATAATAAAACCACCCGGGCCATTTATAAAATGTGCCGCCTGGTTATTGTTAATGCCATCATTAATAGTAAGCTGAATTAAAAAAGGCCTTACAGGTGCTAACACAGCCAGCACAACAGAAAGCAGCAGCGAGCCATAAAATTTTTTTTTATATGGCCGGGCAAAATAAAATATCCTGCGGAGTAATGAAACGTTTATACCCTTCTTTTTAACAACCGGATCACTCATCGGGCAAAGTTAAACGGTTTTGGGTTTACAGTTTTAGGTTAGGTGCAAATAGCAGCAACCTTATGCAGGTAATTATTAAAATCATATACTCATTCGTACATAAAGCTGTCAACCGCAAACGGCAAACCTTTATTCTGTTTCTGTTTGTTTATTATAGGCTTTAATAAAAATAGCGCCCAGGTTTTTGTAAGGAGGAATATAATCTTCCCAAGCCTCTTTTACATCTTTGGGTTGCCTTGCAAAAAATAGCGAAAGCTCATCCCACATATTTTTCCAAACTAAAGGTTTGCCACTAAGCAGGGTTTGGTTTATTTTATTGGTAACCACCTGGTTTATATTTCCGGTACCAATTTGTTTGGTTGAAATAATGTGTGCTTCGGGATTTACTTCTATAAGCTTGCTTAAATTTTTATACCCGCCGCAGCTGCCCAGCAATACAATTTTTGCATCGCCTGCCATACGGCTCATCGTACGATCGAGCCAGTAACTGTGGCCACGGTGTGTAACAATGGAGGGTTTAATATTATTTTTTGCCAGGTAATTATTCAGGTGCACCTGTGCCGTGTCATCTAAATTTTTATCGTTGTTTAACGGGCGGTTAACATAAATACAAACTTTTGGAACCGTAACCGATTTTATTTCTACCCATTCTTTCAGGCTGTTGTTAATTTTCCAGTCTTTGGTTGCAAACGAATTGATGTAAGAAGGAAAAAACATTTTGCCATCTTCATCGCCATAAAAATAAACCTGTTGTACAATTCTGCCACTGTCATCGGCAAGGCTTTTATTTTCTATACTGTACACCGGTGGTATGCCAATGGCTGCACTAAGGTCAATTTTATTGCTGCTGTCTGCCGAAAGAAAAATTGTTTTTAATAACCCATAAATAATTTTACCCCGGTTGTTATAATCATTGGTGCAGCGGTCTTCATTTTCTTTTACATAATTTAATATGTTAGCCTGTAATTTTTTATTACTGATGCTGCTGTAGCTGTCGGCCACATCAACGGCATCTTCCAGCGAGCCGGTAGCTTCCAGGCGGCCAACAAAATCTTTCATCAATGCTTCGGCACTTGCAGCCGGCATTAAATTTAAAAAAGTATCCAGCTTATTAAAATTGGCAGCCATCTTAATAAATTTTTTAAAATAATCGTGGTTTACTGTAAGCAGTAACGAATCGGTAGCGGGTTTTTTACCCAGGCGCTGCAGCATGCGGTTAAAACTGTGTTTGTAACTGCTGGTATAAATTTCGCTTTCGCCGGTTACAATCATATAATAAATATCCACCGGCGATAATTGATCGATGGCCCGCATTCGAACATTTTCCGGCTTTTCGTGCAGTTCATTAATTGGAGTAATAAAATGCTTAATCGCTTTACGCTGTAACATATCTCTTAATCCATTGGGGCCAAAAAATGCAATAGCAGTATCGCCGTTGCTCATCCTTTTACTGTAGGCAATTTCAGTTTGCACCAGTAATTTATAATAGGCCATACTGTCGTAACTTTTTTCGCCGATGCCTATTATTTTTTTAAGGCTGTCGGTATTTTTTTTACCGGTAACAATATCATCTAAAAAAGGAAAATATAATAATGGCGAAGGCAATTTACTTAATTCCGATACCGCTTTAACGGTAGGGCTGGTGCTGTTGTTAATTAACCTGCCGGTAACCGAGCCCACATTCTGTGCATACTTATACACCTGCCCCGGATCGTATTTTGATACTGCGGTAACCAGGCTATCGGCAAACGAAGCGCCGGCATATGGGGCAATTGTCAGTAAAATTTTATCGGGGTTTAAGGCACAGTATTTTAAATACACAATACTCTTGCTTTCGGTATAGCCTTTATTATTAATAAAAATGCCGCTTAATATATCGCCGGCCTCATAAGGGGTACCTGCAATAATGGGTGCCATACTTTTGCCGGCAATAGTTGCCAGCATAATTTTTTCAAAATTATCAACCAGCACCGGGGCCCACACCGGTTTTATTTTATTGGCCTTCCAATATATCCTGAATATTTTAACCAGGTTTTCGGTATAGGTGAGGTACCTTACTTTTTCGTTATTGTTTAATTTATCGTTACGCTCTACGTTGTTTTGTAATTCATCTACCTTACGGGTTAGCGCATCGGTTACTGCAATATTAATATCATCGTTGCCCGATACATTTATCAGCCCGTCTATTTTGCCATCGGCCCTGTCTGCTAACTTTTGCTCATCATTTATTTTATCGTGAAAGCGCTGCCTTTGAATAGGCGGTTTAATGGTATCAAAGGTGGCAAACACAGTACCGGAGGTGGCCAAAAGCAACAGGATTAAAAAGGTATTTTTCTTCATATAATTATAATGCAAAGATGCTGAAATTTTATTTAGGGTTGTACATAAACACTGCAAGTTTGACTTAACAATTTGATAATACATGAAACGGCTAAAACTGATTGCCGGTAAATGTTTAAGAGTATTTTTGCCCAACATTGTATGTATGAGTAATGTTAAAAAAATATTAATTGCCGACGACGAACCTGATATACTGGAAATTATACAATACAATT
>JAYURK010000023.1:0-6468 GCA_043756235.1 Ferruginibacter sp.
TGCAGTAAGTGGTGTGGAGCCGCAGAGCGAAACTGTTTGGCGCCAGGCTAATAAATACAAAGTACCACGTGTGGGTTTTGTAAATAAAATGGACCGCAGCGGTGCCGACTTTTTAAATGTGGTAAAGCAGATTAAAGAAATGCTGGGTGCTAAAGCTGTACCCTTACAGTTACCGATAGGTGCTGAAGATAATTTTAAAGGCGTGGTAGATTTAATTACCATGAAGGGAATGATTTGGGATGAAGCCGGACAGGGTATGACTTTTAACGAAGTGCCTATTCCGGAAGATATGATTGAAGAAGTGAACGAATGGAGGCAGCATTTAATTGAAGCCGTTGCTGATTACGATGAAAAACTATTGGAAAAATTCTTTGATGATTCTAACTCCATCACCGAAGATGAAATTCATGAAGCTATCCGTAAAGCAACGATTGATATTTCTATCATCCCGATGATGTGTGGTTCTTCTTTTAAAAATAAAGGCGTACAAACTGCATTGGATGCGATTGTGCGTTACCTGCCTGGTCCTTTGGATATTGAAGCTGTTAAAGGAATTAATCCTGATACTGGCGAAGAATTATTACGCCATGCAGATCCTAAAGAACCATTTAGTGCGCTGGCATTTAAAATTATGACAGATCCTTTTGTGGGTCGTCTGGCTTTCTTCCGGGCTTACAGCGGTCGTTTGGATTCTGGTAGTTATGTTTTGAATACCCGTACAGGTAAAAAAGAGCGTATCAGCCGTATTATGCAAATGCATGCTAACAAACAAAACCCGGTTGATTTTATTGAAGCCGGTGATATTGGTGCTGCGGTTGGTTTTAAAGATATTAAAACCGGTGATACACTTTGTAATGAAGATAACCCGATTGTGCTGGAAGCAATGACTTTTCCTGAACCGGTTATCAGTATTGCAGTAGAACCAAAAACACAAGCCGACGTTGATAAAATGGGTATGGCAATTGCAAAATTGGTAGAGGAAGATCCTACCTTACGTGTAAAGACAGACGAAGAAACCGGACAGACCATTTTGAGTGGTATGGGTGAATTACACTTAGAGATCATCATCGACAGGATGAAGAGGGAATTTAAAGTAGAGATTAACCAGGGTGCACCGATGGTTGCTTACAAAGAAGCCTTTCACAATACCATCGATCATAGAGAGATATTGAAAAAGCAATCGGGTGGTCGTGGTAAATTTGCCGATATCATTTTCACCATTGGCCCTGCTGATGCAGAATTTTTGAAAGAAGGCAAATCAAACTTCCAGTTTGTAAACAGTTTGTTTGGTGGTAGTATTCCAAAAGAATTTGTACCGGCCATTCAAAAAGGTTTTGAGAGTGCCATGACTACCGGCGTATTAGCGGGTTACCCAATGGAAAGTATGAGAGTAGAAGTTAAGGACGGATCTTTTCACCAGGTGGATAGTGATGCGATGAGCTTTGAATTGTGTGCTAAACAAGGTTACCGTGAAGCTGGCCGTAAAGCAAAACCAGTATTGCTTGAACCCATTATGAAGGTGGAAGTTTTAACACCTGACCAATACATGGGTGATGTAACGGGTGACCTTAACCGACGCCGTGGTATGCTTGAAGGTATGGACAGCAAACACGGTGTACAGGTTATTAAAGCCAAAGTGCCGTTGAGCGAAATGTTTGGTTATGTTACGCAGTTGCGTTCATTATCATCAGGCCGTGCAACTTCTACCATGGAGTTCAGTCACTACAACCCTGCACCAAATAATATTGCAGAAGTGGTAATGGCTAAGCAAAAAGGTAAGCGGATAGGAGAGGAAGGATAAAAGCCCCTCCGCTCGTAATGCGGAGATTGATTTTATATGTTGGCCCCATTCTGAAAAGAGTGGGGCTTTTTTAGTGGGAGAGTTATGGTTGAGGCCTCTGATTTTAAATGTTCAATACTCAACTTTCAATATTCAATGTTCAATGAAAATGCAGAGCGTTGGGAATTTTTCAGTATTTTTTTAACGGGGTTTACGGCGAGATTTTATGTTTTTAAAAGTTTAATATTCAACTTACAATATTCAATATTCAATGAAAATGCAAAGCGTTGGAATTTGGACAGTATTTTTTTGTTGGGTATTATTCGACAGTATTTAATTGGACCTCAAAGCGAATTATTCTTTTTACAAGTAGCAATACTTTTGGCAATGATGGCAATTAATTCCTCTGTTTCTTTAGATACACAGTCTAATTTTTTTATGGGTTTTATTAATTCTTTTTTAATAATAACTTTTAATGCGGTTCTGCATTCTTTTAATTCCTTCAAAATAACTCCCATTTTATGAATGAAATCTTTGGGAGATTCTGCCGCTTGTGCTTCGCCGTAATTGAAAGTGGGAGAGTGACATGATCTTATTAATTGACCGGCAATATAATTCCCTGCCCGTGTATTGGGTAATGCTTCCACTACATCGATCATTCTGCAGGTATAATCTACAAGCCTGTCTTCAAGATCAAATTTTCTACTTTGCATAAATAAAATTTAAAGTACAAAGTATAAAAAAATACTTGATTACAAAAGCTGCAAAGTTGAATATTGAGTATTGAACATTGGTCATTGAATATTTTCCTTTTGCATTTAAGTAATGCCTCAAATAATTAGCGCCTGTTTATCTTTCCTGCTGCAAAGTTGAATATTGAGTATTGAACATTGATCATTGAATATTTTCCTTTTGCATTGAATACCGCATCAGCTAATTAAAGTCTGTTCATCTTTCCTGCTGCAAAGTTGAATATTGAGTATTTACCTTTTCCACTTCCAAATCTAATTATCTTATTTTTGTAAATAAAACATTCCCATTGAGCGATTCTATCTTTTTATTTACACCGCCGTTTACACAACTTAACACTCCGTACCCGGCAACCGCTTATTTAAAAGGATTTTTAAATACAAAAAATATCAGCGCATACCAGGCCGATTTAGGAATTGAAGTAACTATCGCATTATTTAGTAAAGATGGGTTGCAAAAATTATTTGCCTCAATTGATACAGCAAAAGAAATAGCTGCCAATGCAAAACGCATTATTGCTTTGCAGGAAGATTATATTAATACAATTGATGCAGTAATTTATTTTTTGCAGGGAAAAAATCCGGAACTGTCTTCCCTAATAAGTAAAAGAAATTTTTTACCCGAAGCCAGCCGCTTTGCACAAACCGACGATTTACTGTGGGCATTCGGCAGCATGGGCAATCAGGATAAAGCCAAACATTTGGCCACTTTATATTTGGAAGATTTAAGCGACCTGATTAAAGAATGTGTGGATGAACATTTTGGCTTTAGCCGCTATGCAGAAAAACTAGGCCGAAGCGCCAACAGCTTTGATGAATTGTACAGCGAGTTACAAAAAGAGTATACCTATTTAGATAAAATATTAATTGACATTTTAGAAAAGCGGATGGCAACGGTGCAACCAAAAATGGTTTGCATCTCTGTTCCTTTTCCCGGTAATTTATATACATCATTGCGCTGCGGCCAATGGATAAAACAATTTTATCCCCATGTAAAAGTTTGCATGGGCGGTGGTTTTGCCAATACAGAATTACGTTCGCTTACCGATAAAAGAGTTTTTGAATTTTATGATTTTATAACATTGGATGATGGCGAGGCACCGGTAGAAAATTTATTTTATTTTATAAACGGAGAAAAAAATATTAATGATTTAAAAAGAACATTTACATTAATTGAAGGCGAAGTACAATATATTAACAACACTGCATGCAACGATTATAAACAGGGGCAGGTGGGCACACCGGATTACAGCGATTTTTTATTAGACAAATATATTTCTGCGATAGAAGTGGTAAACCCCATGCACAGTTTATGGAGCGACGGCAGATGGAATAAATTGACCATGGCACATGGTTGCTACTGGGGTAAATGTACTTTTTGTGATATCAGTTTAGATTATATAAAATTATACGAACCCATCACGGCTGCATTACTCTGCAACCGCATGGAAGAAATTATTGCACAAACAGGGCAAAATGGTTTTCACTTTGTAGATGAAGCCGCACCGCCTGCACTCATGAGGGCTTTATCTGTAGAAATTATAAAAAGAAAATTAGTAGTAAGCTGGTGGGCCAATATTCGTTTTGAAAAAAGTTTTACCCGTGATTTGTGTTTGTTGTTGAAAGCAGCAGGATGTATTGCAGTATCCGGTGGATTGGAAGTAGCATCCGACCGATTGCTTCAATTAATTGATAAGGGCATAACTGTTGCCCAAGTTGCTAAAGTAAATAAACATTTTACCGAAGCTGGTATAATGGTACATGCGTATTTAATGTATGGCTTTCCTACACAAACAGCGCAGGAAACAATTGATTCTTTAGAAATGGTGCGTCAGCTATTTGAAGCCGGTGTTTTACAGTCTGCCTTTTGGCATTTGTTTACCATGACAGCACACAGCCCGGTTGGTTTACATCCTGAAAAGTATAAGGTACAGAAACTAACGGAAGCGGTTGGCAGCTTTGCCAATAATGATATTGTTCACCTTGACCCCACCGGTGCCGATCATGAAAGTTTTAGCTTCGGCTTAAAAAAATCTTTATTAAATTATATGCATGGCGCTTGTTTTGAGGTGCCGCTGCATAAATGGTTTGATTTTAAAACACCAAAAACTTCCATTGCTCCAGATTATATTTCTAAAGTTTTAATGGAAGAAGAATATACAGGCGTAAAGCCCAATACAAAAGTAGTTTGGCTGGGTAATACACCTGTTGTAGAAATTTTTACCAAATCAAAAAAAGGGAATCAATGGGAAATGTGTTCTTTAATTTTTGAAACAAAAAAAGAAACACTGGAAATTAAAACGGATAAAGAACAAGGATTATGGTTAGCCGAAATGCTTGAAAAATTATCGATTAAAAATATAAAAACTTATAGTTTACAAGAAGTAAAGGATGCATACGAACATGCAGGGCTCAGCGACTTTGAATTATTTTGGGATAATAAACCGGTGAATACTTTGTATAAGGCGGGGTTGCTGCAATTGTAACAAGCTCAGGTTGACAGAATGCTTGCCGCCCTCTTTAATATTTTTATTTCATCTCCCACATTAATAAAACCATTTTGCTGCTGCAAAACATTTTGTCCAAAATAAATTTTATTATTTTTCATGCGGTAAGAGGCCAGTGTGGTTAAAGGCTCTTTTCCTTTAGTTGCAGTCTGCTGGTTGATTGTTGTCATTACACAACGGGAGCAGGGCTTTACTCCAAGAAAATTTATTCCATTAATGGTAAATGCCGCCATCTCATCTTCAATGTGTGGATGGCCGCCGTTAAAAACTATGTTGGGGCGGAAACGGTTCATCGGTAATGGCTCCAATAATTTTTCATTTAAATTATCTAAAGAAGATTGCCCGATCATTAATAAAGGATAGCCATCAGAAAAGGAAGTAATCTCATTATTGCCAGCATACTTTTTATCTACTGGCCGCTTTGTATTATCGGGCATATAAACCAATTTGCAATTCATTTGCAGTGCATCACTAAACCATTCGTTGCATAAATTATTTACCACAATTGCCTCACAAATGTCATCCCATACTTTTACTTTAATTACATCATTGTTGTCAGTTGAAAAAGGAATGTTGATGGAATGCGCCCCATCGTTTTTGTTAAATACTTGAATGCCTGTTGCAGTTTCGGCAGTTTGTAATAAGGCCATTTGCGGATGACTGCGTTGCGATAAAAATAAATTGTTATCATCTACCAGCATCCATCTTCTGTCGTGTTTAAAACCGGTGTTAATTATTGCTGCCGTTTGTTGACTAAAACCTCCCAGCGATTTTATGGGATAGACGAATAAGTGCGTTACCTGTATCATTACACAAATTTATATTTTTTTATATTGATTTAGTTTTATTGTAATTTTAAAATAAAAAATGAAACCAACTGTAACCATTGAGTATTGCCCAAAATGCCATTGGCTATTACGTGCCGCTTACATGGCGCAGGAAATTTTAACCACTTTTGCCGACGAGGTTGGAGCAGTTACATTGCAGCCCAGTGAAGTAAATGGCCGCTACAATATTTATGTTGGCGGCAAAAAAATATTCGACAGAAAAGAATATGGCGGCTTTGCCGAAATAAAAGAAATTAAACAAATGGTAAGAGATGTAGTGGCACCGGGAAAAAGTTTAGGGCATACAGATACGCCTGCTCATCATCAAAGCTGAAGAAGGAATTTGGTATTAGTTACTAATTTTAAAACGGCTTCAGGAATCCCAATTAACAAATAAACTAATCAACCAGTAAACCAATCAACTAATAAACCAATTAACTAACTCATGCTGGGAATAATTCTTTGCGGTGGACAAAGCAGCCGGATGGGCAGCGATAAAGGCCTTTTAGTGCATGAAGCAAAAACATGGGCACAAACTGCTTTTGATAAACTGAGTGTAATAAATATTCCTATAAAATTTTCAGTAAATGAAAAACAGCAAAATG
>JAYURK010000024.1:0-20233 GCA_043756235.1 Ferruginibacter sp.
AGCGGGCAAGAAAATATTAAACAGGTTTCTACAAGTGCGGTGTCAGCAATTTTAATTGCATCTTTAATGCGCCTCATATTATTTATTGCTGCATTAGGTATTGTATGGCAGGGTATAACATTAAGTGCAGAAAATCCTGCAGCAACAGTCTTTCAATCTGCCGCAGGCGAAATGGGGTATAAAATTTTTGGATTGGTGTTGTGGAGTGCGGCAATTACATCAGTTGTAGGTTCTGCATTTACATCTGTTACGTTTGCTAAATTGTTGCATCCTGCGGTTACAAAAAAATTTCGTTCCATAATAATAACCTTTATTGTATTTTCTACGATTGTATTTTTGTTACTGGGAGAACAACCGGTAAAAGTTTTAGTGATGGCAGGTGCTGTTAATGGATTAATATTACCTTTTGCGTTGGCAATTATTTTGTTGGCGGCCAATAAAAAAAATATTACCGGCAGTTACCAACATCCCTTATGGCTTTCCATTGCTGGATGGGTTGTGGTAGCGGCAATGACTTATATGGGCATAAAAGCGATTAGCAACTTATTCATTTAATATCTTTATAAAAATAATTGTATGATACTGGTTACAGGCGGCGCAGGTTTATTAGGGGCAGCATTGATTACACAATTGCTTGATGAGGGTAAAAAAGTAAGGGCCATTTATAATAAAACGCTGTTGCCCAATTTTAATTCCAGCAATATTGAACAACTACAATGTAATATTTTAGATGTGGTGGGGTTGGAAGAAGCGATGATGGGAATTGAAGAAGTGTATCACTGTGCAGCCATTGTTACTTTTAACCCAAAAAGAAAAATGGAAATGTTTAAAATAAATATTGAGGGCACTGCTAATGTGGTAAATGCAGCATTGGAAGCCGGTGTAAAAAAAATGGTGCATGTAAGCAGCGTTGCGGCATTGGGAAGGATTAGGGAAGATGAATTGATAAATGAAACCATGAACTGGACGGAAGAAACCAGCAACAGCAATTACGGCCAAAGCAAATATTTAGCCGAGCTGGAAGTGTGGCGTGGTATTGGCGAAGGATTAAATGCAGTAATGGTAAACCCGGTTGTTATATTAGGTGCAGGTGATTGGAACAGCGGCAGTTCAAAATTGTTTCAATCCGCATATAATGAATTTCCCTGGTGTGCAGAGGGTACTACAGGATTTGTGGATGTAAGAGATGTTGTAAAGGCAATGATACAGTTAATGGAAAGTGATATTACCGCACAGCGGTTTATAGTAAGCGCCGAAAACAGAAGTTACCGTGATGTGTTTACTTTAATGGCAAAAGCATTTAATAAAAAGCCACCGCATAAAATAGTAACACCGCTTATTGCAAAAATTGTTTGGCGGCTGGAAGCTTTAAAAAGTTTATTTACAAAGCAAGATCCATTGATAACAAAAGAAACTGCCAAAACAGCATTGGCAAAAGTTAATTTTGATAACAGTAAATTAAAAAAACATCTACCACAGTTTTCTTATCGTTCAATTGAAGAAACCATTGCAGAAACCTGTACAGCATTTCAACATAAACTTAACAAGTAGCCCGTTAACTTTGTACAATAAAAATCAATCCTGGTACCGTAGTTTATTTTTAGAAAAAATATCACATGAAAAAAACATTTCTCTTTTTAGCAGCCATAATTTTATTTGTTACTGCTTTTGCTCAATCTTCTTTTTATATATCGGGCAAGGTAATTGATGCGGTAACAAAAGTGCCGTTGCAGGCAGCATCGGTGTTTGCACAAAACACTACGCAAGGTGCAGCTACAGATGCAGCAGGAAATTTTAAATTAGGATTGCCCAACGGCGGATACGATTTGGTGATTACTTACACCGGTTATCAAACAGAAACAAAAAGAATTTCAACTGCTGATGCAGATAATAATATGGTGATTGAATTAAAACAAAACGAAAAAGCCATGGAAGATGTGGTAGTACGGTCAACCGGGGAAGTAAAAGACGGCTGGGAAAAATATGGTGATTTTTTTATTGAAAACTTTATTGGTAAAACTGCAAACAGCAACCAGTGCAGCATAAAGAATAAAGATGCAGTACATTTTTATTTTTCTAAAAAAAGAAACCGGCTTAAGGTTTTAGCTACCGAGCCAATTGAAATTGAAAACAATGCTTTGGGCTACAGCATAAAATATACGGTGGATTCTTTTACTTATGAATACAATACACAGGTAAGTTTATATACGGGCTACCCGTTGTTTACCGAAATGCAAACTGCCGATACTGCCATGCAAAACTTATGGGCCGCTAACCGGCTGATGGCTTACAATGGTTCGTTGCTGCATTTTATGCGAAGCCTGCACCAAAAAAAATTAAAAGAAGAAGGATTTGAAATTCAATTTTTAATAAAAAATAATGATAAAGAAACGGCTGTACCATTACTTAATTATTATGGAGCTGTTAATTACACCAAATACGACAGTACCAACACTGTTGAAATAATGCCTAACCAAAATGAGGTGGTATTAATCTATAATAAAACACAGCCTGAGCAAAATTACTTAACAGCCAATCCCGATGAGCCTGCAAAATTCCAATTGTCAGTATTGTCTTTTACACCCAAACAATCGCTTATAATAGAAGAAAACGGGTATTACTTTGAGCAAACAGATATCATCATCAACCAGTATCTGGGTTTTAAAAAAATGGCAGATATGTTGCCCTATGATTACAAGAAAGGGTGATTTTTGCACACTTATGGGCAAAAACAGCACAGTTATGAATTGATGGTAGCTGATATGGTAAAACTATTGTTTCTTTATTGTGTTAAAACTATTATTTAGAAACCGACCATTTTTTTATACCCTATACATTTTTTAATTCGCTTGAACAAAGTACGTCCGTACAGTATAATTGTCCCCGGTTGATAAAACCGGGGCTTTTTTATTACATTCACTTAAATTAAGAACTAAAGTTTCTGTGAAAAGATTATTTATAATTTTTTGTTTTTTATTTCCTGCGGTACTTACAGCGCAGGAATTTAATTATGTACATTATGATACAAAAGACGGTCTTGCCGGATCCACCGTCTACAGCATGTGCCAGGATAAAGATGGCTTTATGTGGTTTGCTACAGAAAACGGTTTAAGCCGCTATGATGGCACCCGGTTTAAAAACTTTACTGTAAAAGATGGCTTACCAGATAATGAAGTGCTAAAAGTTTTTGCAGATAGTAAAGGCCGGGTTTGGATTGGCACATTTAGTAAGGAAATATGTTTTTATTATAAAGGCAGAATATGTACTAAAGAAAATGACAGTTTGGTTAAAAAAATAATTTTAAATGCAAGCATAAACTCTATTACAGAAGATGGAAATAATTTTGTAGGTATCTCTACCTCGTCTTCTTTAATAATTATTACTCCCACAGACAGTGTTATTAAATACAACCTATCAGATTTTTATAAAAAAAAGTATACTTACGGAGGCTTTATAGTAAACCATTTTGGCAAATTAAAAATAGTTAATAATAAAAATGAAATTCTGGAGTTTGATAATACAAATTTGATTTGGAAAAGTACATTGGTTTGGGGGGTGGCAATAGAAAAAGACATAAAAATAAAACTTGACTCATTTTCAAAAAGTATTTACTATAGTAGCTTTAACAACCATAGTATAGATCTGATTTTTCCAGGAAAATTTATGTCAACTATAGTCAAAAACGACAACATAAATTACATTACTACCACTGATGGCGCATGGAGTATAGATACATTTTTATTAAAAAGAGGTAATCACTTTTTGCCTGGAAAAAAAATAAGCTGGATAGTTGAGGACAAAGAAAAAAATCTTTGGTTTGCCTCACTTGGCGAAGGAGTATTTAAATTACCTTCTGAATTTGTAAAAACCTATCAGTTTTCTAGTAATGCAAAAAATAGTAATGATGAAGTGTTCAGTATAACAGAATTTAATGAATCGGTTTTTGCAGGCATGGAATCAAATCGTGTAAAACTTGTAGACAAAAATTTAAAACTTCAAGAACTTAATTATAAGCTGGATGAAATGCTTACAGATGTTTATGTTGCAACCAATCGTTTATATTCAATGATAAGTATTTCAGATTCAACGATTGTGTTAGGCTTCGATAAATTTTTGGTGAAATTAGAAAATGGTAAATCTTTTATTAATTATATCTCCCCGGTTAAGTCCGTAGAAAAAATCAATAACAAATTCATTATTGTAGGTACAGGCGGCTTCGCCTTTAAAATGCGCCTTAAAGATTTACAAATAACAGATACACTCTGGCGGGAGCGTTGTACAAAAGTGTTTTACCACAATCAGCATTATTATATTGGCACATTAAAAGGGTTATACCAGGTAAAGGAAGATAAAAGTTTTATTTACCTCGGCACCCTGCACCCGGCATTGAGCCGCCGCATTACCGATATAAAGCTGGCAGCAGATAGTTCCTTATGGATATCCACCAGCGATAACGGTATAGTTGCTTATAAAAATGGTAAGGTTTTAAAAGTAATTACCGATCAAAATGGGTTGAGCAGTAATATTTGCAAAACTTTATTTATAGCAGGTAATGCCTTATGGGCAGGCACCGATAAAGGCATTAATAAAATAAATATTACTAATGGTGCGTACGCTATTATTAAGTACACCATTACCGATGGTTTACCCAGCAACACCATTAATGCATTGTATGTTAAAGATAGTATTGTGTGGGTAGGATCGCCTGCCGGCCTTACTTATTTTAATGAAAACAGCATTGCCAATACTTCCATCTGCAATCTTAAAATGCTGGGTGTTTATGTATCTGGAAAGCTGCTTAAAAAAGATGCAGCTTTTACCTTGTCGCACAAAAATAATAATGTAAATTTTGAGTATACCGCCATCTCCTTTCGCTCGGGAGGCGAGATGAGGTATCATTATAAACTTACCGGACTGGATGATGACTGGCGGACCACAACTGAAAATAATCTTGATTACAAGTCATTACCATCAGGCAATTATACTTTAGCCTTGTATGCTGTAAATAAGTACAATGTAAAAAGCGATACCATCACCATTAACTTTGCGGTAGCAACACCTTTTTGGAAAACGATTTGGTTTTACATCTTAATGGCACTGGTATTGGTTAGCACCGTAGTTATCATCTTTAACTGGCGTAATACTAAAACAAAAAAACGGCTGGAAGAAAAAAATAATTTCCAAAAACAATTTGCAGTGCTGGAGCAGCAGGCTTTGCAATCGCAAATGAATCCGCATTTTATTTTCAATTGCCTAAATTCTATTCAGCAGTATATCCTCACTAATAATAAAGAAAAAGCCAATCAGTACCTTACCGATTTTGCTGCACTCATTCGCCAAACACTGGATATTTCTTCTCAAAAAACAATCAGCATTGCAACCGAAGCTTCTTACTTAAAAAAATATTTAGAAATGGAGTGTATGCGTTTTGGTAATACTTTTACATATGCTATTAAATTATCGGCAGATGTTGAGGCCGATTATATTCAGGTACCTGCATTATTGCTGCAGCCCTATGTAGAAAATAGTTTGAGGCATGGCATCAGGTATAAAACAGGTGGCGGTGGTAATATTGAAATTTCTTTTTCGATGCAGCAGGATATTTTATACTGCAGCGTAAAAGATAACGGCATTGGAAGGGATAAAGCAAAGGTTTTTAAAAGTAAGCAACATATAGAATACCAGAGTAAAGGCATGCATTTAACCAGCAAAAGAATTGAATTACTCAATGCTATCAATGAAAGAAAAATAACAGTTAACGTAACCGATTTACTAAATACAGATACAACACCGGCAGGTACACTTGTTGAAATAAAAATACCCGTATAAACTATGCATACTATTTCTGCAGTTATTATAGATGATGAGCCAGGTAATATAGTTACCCTTATGGAATTGGTAAAACTATATTGCCCCAATGTATATATTGCGGGCACCGCCCCCGATCCTGTTGCAGGATACGAACTAATAGTACAGACCAGCCCCGAACTGGTTTTTTTAGATATTGAAATGCCTTATGGTAATGCATTTGATTTACTGGATAAACTGGTGCCCGTAAAATTTGAAGTTATTTTTATAACTGCTTTTAATGATTACGCTATAAAAGCTTTTAAATATGCAGCGCTTGATTATTTATTAAAACCAGTAAACATAAACGAATTAAAGGAAGCTGTAAGTAAAGCGAATGTTAGAATAGAAAATAAAACGGTAAATTCCAGGATACATAATATGCTGGGTAACTTAAAATCCCACAACGCTCCTCAAAAAATTGCTTTGCCTACAGTTGATGGTTGTTATTTTGAAGACATCAATAACATTATGTACATGCAGGCAGAAAACAGTTATTCCTATATCTTTTTTAATGACAAACCCAAACTGCTTGTTTCAAAAAATTTAAAAGATTTTGAAGATGTTTTACCACCAGCCATTTTTTGCCGTATTCATCATGCTACCATAATTAACGTAAACTATGTAAAAAAGTATTTTAAAGGCCGCGGCGGTTATGCCGAAATGGAAGATGGCAAATCGATAGAAATTTCGATAAGAAAGAAAAATGATTTTTTTGACCGGTTTATGTAATGCACTATTTACCCATCACTTTTTCCCAAAGCTGCGGTATTCTTTTTACCCAAATCATTTCTCTTTTTACAAGGCTTGCTTCCTGCGCCGGGGCACCCCAGTAAGTTTTGTTGCCTTCTAAATTACCACCCACACCAGTACGGCCAAGCAACACGGCATTTTCGCCAATGGTTAAAGTTTTATTGATGATTACTCCACCCCAAACCGTTACCCCATCTTTAATAGTAACCACACCTGCTACCACAACATTGGCTGCAAACAAACAATTTTTTCCAATCACCGTATCGTGGCCAATATGAATTAAATTATCAAATTTGGTACCCTTGCCAATTTTTGTATCATGACTTACTCCTCTGTCAATAGTGCACCCGCTACCAATTTCTACATCATCTTCAATTACTACTCTTCCACAGCTGGGCATTTTTTTATACCAAACTTCCCGGTCTTTTTTAGTGTTGTAATAAAATGCATCGCTGCCAATTACGGTGCCACTTTGTATAATTACATTGTTACCAATAATGCAATGATCCATTATGCTAACATTAGGATATATGATGCAATTTTTTCCGATGCTTACATGTTGTCCAATAAATGCTGTGGGATAAATAAAACTGCCTTCGCCAATTGTTGCGCTGTCATTTTGTGTTTTTGATGCGCCATCAAATGGCCTGAAATGATTTACAATTTTAGCATACGCTTCAAAAGGTTCGTCAACAATCAGTAGTGCTTTTCCATCCGGAATAACAGCATCTTTATTAATGATGATAAAACTTGCAGCACTGTTAATACACTTTTCATAATACTTTGGGTGATCAACAAAAACCAGGTCGCCTTGTTCTACTTTGTGTATTTCATTTATACCCGTTGCACTGGCTTCAGCATTACCCAAAAGTTTTGCGCCAATAAAATTTGCTATCCATTGTAAAGAAACCGGCGAAGGAAATTGCATAAAAATAAATTTAGGCAAAGGTAACGTGCTTTGGTTTTTTTACAGCTTTTGTTGAAAAATGCCGGAAATGAGATGTTATCCAAGGTTTAGTTCAATTTTTTTTAAAATATTTTTCAACCTGAAAAATGATAAAAATCAAAAAATATTTTACAATATTTTTGTTATGTGCTTAAAATAAAAATGCTGCTGTTTTTTTTCAGCAAAAAATAACATCCCTGTAAAGTGCAGTAAAATCAATGCTTTCAGCCAAATAGGTTTTTTATAAAATCAAATTATTTGGTTGATTTTTTTGTAGCACATGCAGTTACTGATTTTAATCTGGGAAAAAAGCACCGCTATTATCCACAGCCTGAATAAAAATGTTGATAAAATTTTTTGGAAATAATTTTACGTTAGCAAAAATTCTTTTTAATATTGTGAAGGGAATTTGGTTCCCTGTACTTACTAACCCATCTATATAACAAAGCCTGGCTATCAAATGTCGGGCTTTATTATTTTTATTAGTCCTTCATTTTTATTTTTTGCCGCTTTGCATTTTAAATACACACGTTACAAAACCTAAAAAATAATTTTATCATCAATACCGATAAAAATAAAATAGATACAAGCATTGTATTTAATTTTTTAAGTAAAGAAAGTTACTGGGCTAAAAATATTTCGTTGGATATTTTACTAAAGTCAATTGATGGTTCATTTTTTTTTGGGATTTATAAAAAGAAAATAGCGAAAGCATTTTACAAGTAGGTTTTGCAAGAGTAATAACAGATTACGCCACCTTTGGATATGTAGCAGATGTATTTATACCTGAAGTATACCGTGGCCTTGGTTTAAGCAAATAGGTAATGCAGGAAATAATAAATCATCCGCAATTGCAGGGTTTTAGAAGATGGATGCTGGGTACCAGGGATGCCCATAGCCTGTACGAAAGATTTGGGTTTGCATGTTTATAAAATTCCGAAAGGATAATGCGGCTTGCTTTAATTGAAGCTTACCCGGAATTTGTTAACCACTAATATCTTAACCACTAACCACTAATATTGTTATCTTGCAATAAATAAAAATATCATATGCTTAAATCAATGACGGGTTTTGGAAGAGCGGAGCAAACTGTTGGCGAAAAAACTTTTTTAGTAGAAATAAAAGCACTTAACGGTAAGCAATTGGAGCTGCAGTTAAAATTGCCTCCATTATTACGGCCTTACGAGTTTGAAATAAGAAGCACCCTGCAGGAAAACCTGGTACGTGGCACCATTGATTGTTTTATAAATATTAAACAAAACGGCACCACCAAACCGGTGAACATAAACACCGACTTAATTAAAGCGTATTATAAACAAATTGAAGAACTGGCAGGCGAACTAAAAATAGATACTAACTCTGTATTAAGTGCTTTACTGCGTTTGCCCGAAGTAGTTACACCCACCAACGATGTATTGAATGAAAATGATTTTGTAGAATTTAATAAGGTTTTAATTTTGGCTTTAAACGATTTAAACCTGCACCGTACAGAAGAAGGCGCAGGGCTTGAAAAAGATTTAATAAAAAGAATTGAGAATATTAAAGAGCAGGAAGAAGCTATTTTATTACTGGAGCCCAACCGCAAAAAAAGAATTGTTGATGAAATTAACCAGCTGCTGGAAAAAAATGTGGGAAAAGAAAACATCGACAATAACCGAATGGAGCAGGAATTAATTTATTACATGGAAAAGATTGATATTCACGAAGAGCAAATCCGCCTGCGCCAGCATTGCGAATATTTTAAATCTATTTTGCAGGAACCGGAAGAAGGGAAAGGGAAAAAATTATCTTTTATACTTCAGGAAATTGGCCGTGAAATAAATACCACCGGGAGCAAAGCTTATGATGCAGATATTCAAAAATGCGTAGTAAAAATGAAAGACGAATTGGAAAAGGCAAAAGAACAGGTATTAAATGCATTGTAATTTATCCGCATTAATTATTTTTGCAACATGATTTTTAAAAATTTAATTTTAACTGTTAAACATAAAGCTTTACCCGGGCAATTTTACATTGGTATACTATCTGCAGCCTTTTGTTTTTTTATAACTTCCTGCACCCAACTGGAAGCTTTTGAAAAAAATTCCAGCATTCCAAAATACCAATGGCAAAGTAATTTTGAAGCTACCGGAAGTTTTACCATTACAGATACAACCATGCCTTACAAAACTTTTATTGTGCTGCGCCATACCGATGCGTACAGGTATAATAATATATGGCTAAATGTGGGCATTGCCGAACCCGGCGATACTATGGTTTACCGCAAAGCAGATATACCTTTAGGAACAGATGCTGCTGGTTGGATAGGCACCGGAATGAATGACATCTGGGAAATCAGGCAACTGTTAATGGTAAAAAAATTCAACAAAACCGGAACTTATAAATTTGCAATCTCCCAAATAATGAGGGATGATCCGTTGCCGGCAGTAATGAGCGCAGGCCTGAGGATAGAAAAATTCACACCCTAAAAAAAATTAACAAACCCTGTATCAGAAAAACCGGGAGTGCTCGTTTTAACAAAACAATTCTTTATTTTGCATATTATGATGAAATTGAAAATCCTTACCATACTTTTCATGATACTGTTGGCTTACCATGGCAACGCTCAGCGGTATGAGTATGTACAACAGGGCGAAGTGGGCATAACCGCCGGAGCTGCCCATTATTTTGGCGATATTAATACCAGAGCTGCTTTAAACCGGCCCAAGCCTGCTTTAGGGATTTTTTTTCGTAAACAGTTTGGTAATTACATAGGCTTGCGTATTGCGGCCCACTATGCACAAGTTGGTTACAGCGATGTATATAGTAAGAACGATTATCAAAAAACAAGAAACCTGAGTTTCAATTCAAATATTTGGGAACTGGCAGTACAGGGAGATTTTAATTTTTTTAAATTTTTACCCGGCGATCCTGATTATCCGTTCACTCCATATGTAACCATAGGCGCAGGAGTTTTCAGTTACGATCCTTATGCTTACCTGGCCGGCAAAAAAGAATTTTTACGTCCGCTGGGTACCGAAGGCCAAACCATTGGGTATAAAGGAAGAAAGCAATACAGCACCATGGCTTTTTGTTTTCCTTTGGGGGCAGGTGTTAAATATAACATCAGCGAAAAAATAAATCTTTCTTTTGAAATTGCCCAGCGTTTTACCAATACCGATTACCTTGATGATGTAAGCAGTACTTATATTGGTGCCAATAGATTTGCAGTGTTGCCAAACGGGCAAAGCTCTACCGCAGGGTTATTGCAGGATCGTTCTTACGAGCTGGATCCCAATAATGTTTTAGGTGTAGAAGGCAGGCAGCGGGGTTTTAGCAAACAAAAAGATCAATACATTATTGCAGAAATAGGCATTACTTTCAATATAAGCAGTTACCGCTGCCCAAGTGCTGAATAAAAATGAGTTTAAAATATTTGCCCCGTAAATACCGGGGCATTTTTTTGTTTTTTAATTAATTTGCCTATATTTACAATTCCTCCAAATAAATAATTGATGCCTTACCTCATCAATTCTACATTTTCCAAAAGAGCTCAAATACAATTCCTGCGAATTACAACGCAAATCCTTTTATTTCTGTGATTGAACAATAGTTTATCTCACCACTAACAAGTTAACTATGGCGTTCATTCGCAATTGCATTACAGCAGTAATGGTTTTTTGTATTACTATAAATACAAAGGGTCAAACTGTATATTATCCGGCAGGCGCTTCTTCCTTATTAAAAGCCACTGCAGCAGATGCCGCTATGCTTTTACAAAAAGCTGTAGCAGGTAGCCGCTTTATTACCCAGGCCTATACCCAAAAACCTTCTTCAGGATTAGTTTTTATTTATGATAGCACTATTACTGATAACCAGGCTTGCAAAACTGAAAGCAATGGAATTGATTTAATAAAATTTTCTGCCTACGGCGATAATGGATTGCACTTTGGTTTTTATCAATATTTGCATCAGCTGCAGTTTAGATTTTATCAGCCCGGCAGTGCCTGGGAAATTATCCCGGCACTCACATCCCCCTACAAAAAATTAGATACTATTTATAATTGCAGTTACAAGTACAAAACCTGGTTTATAAGTGGTGGCCACCGAACCTGGATAATGGATAAAAACAATACTTTTAATTGGGATGCGTATTCAGGAGCCGATGGCCATAACTGGGCTTTGTACCAGCGCCGGAACGGAATGGTGGGAGGTGCAGGTTTCCGGGGGCATCGTGGCGATTTAATGACGGGCAGTTACCTGGCAGCTTTACAAAATAATTCCTGCTATGTGGCCAACTTTAATGGCTCCCGGCAGGCGAATTTACAATCGGTACCAGATATATATAATACTGCTGCAAAAGAATTATGGGCTAAAACCATTGAAGAAAAATATACACAATTAAAAAATACTATCTACAGCAATCCTACTTTGTATGCCAATACCTATTACAATTTTAAATCGCAGCTGGATAATATTGGTATTGAAGTACCCGATGCTGCAAAATGGGGCAATTCAAAAGATAATGATGTGTGTGCTGCAAACGAATACCCTAAAGAAAGCGATCAGCATTTTACACTGGCAAATTTTACAGCTCAAAAAATATTAGCTAAATACCCGGGCAAACACTTTCAGGTATATGCTTATTCCGGCCACGCCGATGTGCCTTCGGCATCAATTGCTATAGATAAAAATATTGATGTGCAGTTGATACCTACCGTTTATCAAATGGAAAGCTCCACAAACGGGTTAAGACACCGGTGGTATAGCCGCCACAGCAACGTTTCGGAATATCATTATTTAAACCTGAGTAACTGGAGTGGCGAAACGCCTTATTTTAACTGGAAAGAATTAAAAGCAACATTACAAATAGCAAAACAAAAAAAATCGCAGGGAATTATGTGGGAAGCATCGCCTGCAAAATTTGGCAGCCTTCCGTTTTTACTGGCAGCAAACAGTTATTTAAAAGATGATATTGCTACAGACAGTACGCTGCACGAATTTTGTAATAACATGTTTGGCGCTGCAAATAATACAGTGTATCAAATTTTACAAATGTGGGGCGAAGAAAATACTGCACCCAATAAATACAAATTACAACTGTACCTGCAACTGTTGAGTACAGCAGCACAACAAACTCAAAATGCACCTGCTGTTGTTAAAGAAAGAATAAGCGAATTAAAAGCTTACCTGCATTATATGGTATTGTATTTTGATCTGGACGACGATGATCAAAATAAATCGGTTTTAAAAGAAAATAAAGATGCAGCCCTTTGTATGTATATTGCTAAAACACACCTGATGCAACTGGTTAACAGTTATTATATGATTGCTACCATTGCAAGTAAATACCCGGCTTCATCCGAATTTTTCACAAAGTATAACACTACAAATGGAACCGCTTACCTTAATGGAAGCCTAGGGTTAATTACTGCCGCAGAAATTGAAAATAATTTTTTACAGGATGTTGCCAAATATGGTAACCGTCTGCAGCAATTTAAGTTTGAAGACGCACAACAAATAAAAGCACAGTTTCCTGCAGGTAATCTTGCTCCTTTAAAAAAGATAAGCACAAAAATTTACTACACCAATGGTGCAAATTATTACAACAAAACTGCATTTAATATTATTGCCACGGCTGCAGGCTCTTTTTCAATTGAATACAATCCGCAATTTGTTATACCGGGCAAAGGGTACATTAATTTTGTAGTAGAATCAACAGATAATGCATTGCAGGTAATTAAAGATTTTACGCTCGATAATAATAGTGCAGCAGGCAACCTTAAAATTGATTTGCCTGCAGCAGGCAATTATGTTTTAACGGTAATATCAAAATATAAATCAGTAGTTGATTTAAATATTATCACTAACGGAAATTACTTTTATAAAAAAGGCGCATTTCTTGGTAATAAAACAGAAAGTTACCGGGAAGCATTAACCAGCCTTCCGGGATTTTTTTACGTGCCTGCCAGCATGAATAAAATTTATTTCACCGTTAACAACAGTTTTTCATCGGGTAAATACGCAGCAGCAAATGCTATAAGCAAGACTTTTAATATACAAGATAATAATGGCAATGCTGTGGAAGCCCGATTTGTAAACTCCGCCGATTCGTCTTTATTTTATTTGGAAGTTCCTGAGGGTGCAGCTGGTACTTTTTGGCAAGCAACTAATATGGCACAGTATAACCTGCAGTTTGTAAACATCAGCAATATTCTTTGGTATGCCCAAAAAGCTGCTTGCAGTACTGCACTCTTTTCGGCTGCCATTGTAAATAAAAACGGTAATTGTTTTACACAACTTACCGGTACCGCCAGCGCAAAAAATTTAGCCTGGGAGGTAAATGATATGGGCAGAATTTTTAAATTTAATAATCAAAGCGTTGTTGATTTGCCCGATTACATTTCGCCCAATGCGGTAATTACGCTGAGCAATGGTACAGCCTGCAGTTTTTCAAAAAAACTTAATGCAGATTTAAAATATTTACGTGCTAAAGAAGCCTGTGCCAGCGGTGCAGCCGTGCCGTCCACTTCGCAGGCAATGGTGTATCCAAACCCTTCTGCCGGAATATTTAATTGTATGCAAAACGGTACTATTGTAACGGCAGAGGAGATTCTGGTTTTTAATATGCAGGGTTTGCAGGTGGCCAGGTTTAATAATGCAAAGCAATTTAATATCTCTGCTGCTGCCGCAGGCCTTTATCTTTACCAATTTACCATTAATGGAAAGGTATTTAAAGGCAAGGTTATAAAAATATAACCCAAAGCGAATGTTTAAAAATACTTTTGATAAGTTTTTACCCTTGCTGCTGTAATAAATAATTGCTAAAAACTAAAACGGTTATTCAACTAAAGTTTACTACTTTTGCCTCCCCAAAGTCAGGCCCAGCGCCTGACTAATAGTTTTACGTGTTTTATGAGCCTGAAGGAAAAAATTAACATACTGCAATTACCAAAACACATTGCCATAATTATGGATGGTAATGGCCGCTGGGCAAAAGAAAAAGGAGAGGACAGGCTTTTCGGTCATTTAAACGGTGTGGAAAGTGTTCGCAATATTGTAGAAGGCGCTGCAGAACTGGGTATTGAATACCTTACTTTATATGCATTTAGTACCGAAAACTGGGACCGCCCCGAATACGAAGTAACCGGCCTCATGGAATTGTTGATTGATACCATCCGTAAAGAAGTACCCACGTTAAATAAAAATAATATCAGGCTACATGTTATAGGAGCCGTAGATATGTTGCCGGCCTCTGCAAAAATTGAACTTGACGAAGCTATAAAAGAAACCAGCGCAAATACCGGACTTAACCTGGTAATGGCATTAAGTTACAGCAGCCGCTGGGAAATTAATACCGCCATAAAAAAAATAGCAGAACAGGTAAAGCAAAACAATTTGCAACCACAGGATATTGATACCGAAACGGTACAAAAATATTTGTGTACTGCGCAGTTTCCCGACCCGGAATTAATGATACGAACCAGTGGCGAATACCGCATAAGCAACTTTTTGCTGTATCAAATTGCCTATACAGAGTTATACTTTACCAATACCTTATGGCCCGATTTTAGAAAGGAGAATTTATACGAAGCTATACTGGATTTTCAAAACAGGGAACGCAGGTTTGGTAAAACCAGCGAACAAATAAAAAACTAAAAGTTAGAAGTAGAAATTTTGGACAACTAATACAAATTGAACTTGAAAAGCTCCGGTACCCATTTAGGGAATAGGGGCAACAAGATTAACAAATAGTTTTAATTAATGGGCTTAATTTGCCGCTCATAAAAAACCAATTGATGCACCTTATTTACAAAAGGATTTTTTTTATCGTAACTGTCTTATTTTTCAGCCAAATTACTTCAGCCCAGGTTGATCCTCCTGTTTCTGTAGACCCTGCCTTACAGGAAATATTCAATTCAAAAATACCTAAAGAATATACCATTGCCGAGATAACCGTAGGCGGAACCAAAGCTTTTGATGCCAACTTAATTATTTCTATTTCGGGCCTTGCAGTTGGTGATAAAGTGCTGATACCCGGTACCGATATTTTTGGAAAAGCGATTGCCAAATTATGGAAACAAAGCCTGATTTCTTCCATCGAAATTTCTTTTACTAAATTAGTAGACAGGAACCTGTACATACATTTTGAATTAACCGAAAGGCCAAGGCTGGGTGCATTTAAATTTGTGGGTGTAAAAAAAGGTGAACGGGATGATTTAGAAACTAAAGTGCCGCTGGTAAAAGAAAGGGTAGTAACAGAGAATATGAAGTTGAGTGCCGTAGAAGCTATTCGTAAATTTTATTACGATAAAGGTTACCGCAATGTAGATATCAATTTAAAAGAAGAACCAATGGCCGGGCTTAATAATGCCATTGCGTTAACTTTTTTTATCACCAAAGGAAATAAAGTAAAAATCAATTCGGTTAACATCAGCGGTAACCAAACCATTGCAGAGCAAAAATTAAAAAAGCAATTAAAGGGAACTAAAGAAATGCCGAGGTTTACACTTTATCCTATCAATGTAAAAAATCCTTATGGCGATACTATAAAAAAATTAACTTTTAAAGAGTATATCAACGATGCAGGATTTCTTTCGCTGTCTAAAACAAAAGAAATTATTGATCCTTACGTTCGTTTAAAATTAAGCAGCGGTAAATTCAGCGATAAAAAATTTGGAGAAGATAAAGAAAGCCTGCTGGATTATTATAACAGCCAGGGCTACCGTGATGTGGTAATTGCAGGCGATACGGCTATTTACGATGAAAAAAATAACCTCAATATCTTTTTAAAAGTAAACGAAGGCCGTAAATATTATTTTGGTGATATTATGTGGAAGGGGAATACAAAATATTCAGATTCTATTTTAAATGTAATACTGGGTATTAAAAGAGGCGATGTTTATAATTTAGATTTATTAAACAAACGCCTGGGCAAACAAGTTTCTGCTGAAGGTGGCGATATACAAAGTTTGTATATGGATGACGGTTATCTGTTTTACAGGATAGAACCGGTTGAAACTGCAGTTAATAAAGACACGATAGATTTTGAAGTAAGAATGACAGAAGGGCCGCAGGCTACTTACGGTAACATTACCATTTCGGGTAACGATAAAACAAAAGATTATGTTATTCGCCGGGAGTTAAGAACGGTACCGGGTGAAAAATTCAGCCGTCAGGATATCATCCGTACTCAAAGAGAACTGGGGCAGCTGGGTTTTATTAATGCAGAAAAAATTAATCCTAACGTGGTACCCAATGCCGATAATGGTACAGTGGATATCAATTGGGAGATAGAAGAAAAATCTGCTGATCAGTTAGAACTTTCTGCAGGCTTTGGCGGAGGAATAGGTTTAACAGGTACATTAGGTATTACATTTAATAACTTCTCCATAAAAAATTTCAGTAAAAAATCTACCTGGGATCCTTTACCTTCCGGAGACGGCCAAAAGGTTAGTGCAAGATTACAATCTAACGGTAAAGCGTTCCGCAGTTATAATTTTTCATTTACCGAGCCATGGCTGGGAGGAAAAAAACGTAATTCATTTACAATAGGATATTCTAATACTAAATATGCCAATGCTTTTAATCCTTTTACAGGGGCTTATGATAAAAGGGCCGGAGATACCTCTTTTGTAAAAACAAGCAGCTTTAGTGTTTCGCTGGGTAAACAGTTAAAATGGCCCGACGATTATTTTAATTTAATTTATGCCTTAAATGTGCAGCAGTATAAATTAAAAAACTACTCTAATATTTTTGCAGGCCTCAGCAATGGCACATCTACCAATATCAGTTTAAAAGTTGCGTTGGTGCGTAACAGTGCAGGGCCCAATCCTATATTTCCTACCAGTGGTTCTAACTTTTTATTAAGCGGCCAGTTTACTTTGCCTTACTCGGCATTGGGCATCACTTCTGGCGAAGAGAATCAGTATAAATTACCGGAGTTTCATAAATGGCGTTTTAACGGCGAATGGTATGTGCCCATTGGCAGGGCCAGGGGAGCCGACAAAAACAAACAGTTTATTCTTAAAATGGCCGCTAAGTATGGCTTTATTGGCAAGTACAACAGTAAATTGGGCATTTCACCATTTGAACGTTTTCAGGTGGGTGATGCAGGCCTGAGCAATAATTTTGCTTTGCTGGGTTACGATATTATTGCCCATCGTGGATACCCGGTTTATGCTTCATCCGATCCAAAAGTAAATCCGGATAATGTAACCGCAAATCAATATTTTACTATTTTTAATAAATATACAGCCGAGTTGCGTTATCCTTTTAGTACAAGCGCCAGCAGTACTATTTACGGTTTAGCTTTTTTTGAGGCCGCCAATGGATGGTACGATTTTAAAACATACAATCCGTTTAAGTTGCGCCGTTCTGCAGGTGTGGGCATGCGCTTCTTTTTACCCATGTTTGGTTTACTCGGTTTCGATTATGGAATTGGGTTAGACAGGTATAACCAGGCAGGCGGATTAAAAGGCGCCGCTAAATTTACCTTTATGCTGGGCCAGGAACCGGAATAGGATTTTAGAATTACAAAATGTTACTTATTTTTAAGTCGTATTAAAAATTTGAAATTATGAAGAAAAAATTTTTGCTGATTGCCGCTTGCGTTTTGCTTATTGCTTTTACCGGCAATGCACAACGTTATGCTGTTATTGATTCTAAATATATTTTAGAAAAACTTACAGATTACAAAGATGCTCAAAAAAGACTGGACCAGTTTAGCGAACAGTGGCAGCAGGAAATTGACCAAAAGCAAACCATGGTAGACAGGATGATGAAAGATTATGATGCAGAGCAGGTTATGCTTAGTGATGAGTTAAAAAAGAAAAGAGAAGACGAATTATATAATAAAGAAAAGGAACTGAGGGATTTACAAAAAAAGCGCTTTGGTTTTGAAGGCGACCTGTTTAAAAAAAGACAGGAACTGATAAAACCCATACAGGATAAGGTTTACAACGCGGTACAAAAATTGGCGGTAGACAGACAGTATGATTTTATATTGGATAAAAGTGAAGGAATTACCGTTATCTTTGCCGACCCAAAATTGGATAAGAGTGATGAAGTGCTAAGAAACCTTGGTGTTAAATAAACTGTTAAACCCGGCCTGCCATGCAGCCAAAACCATAAAAAAATAAACTTAATAAAAAAGTAAACACAAAAAAGACAATGAAAAAATTAATCGTAGCTGGTGTAATGGCGTTAGGATTTTTAAGTGCCTCAGCACAAACAAAAATTGGGTATGTAAATAGCGAAGAAGTTATGTCAATAATGCCAGAAACTCAAAAAGCTAATAAAGAATTACAGGAGTACCAGGAATCTTTAGCCAAGCAATACGAAGACCTGGAAAAAGAGGCCAACGAAAAAAGTGCACAGTATGTAAAAGACTCTTTAACCTACACGCCAAGCATGAAGGAAATTAAAAGAGATGAGATCCTTAAATTGTATCAAAGAATTCAAAATTTTAATAACGAAGCACAGGAACTGGCAAAGCAGGCAGCACAGAAAAAATTTGAACCTATTCAGAAAAAAGCGATAGAGGCTATAAGAAGTGCAGCCAAAAAGAATGGTTATGCATATGTAATGGAAGCCAGCACTTTGTTGGTAATGCCACCAAACGATGATATGTTGCCAATGGTAAAAAAAGAGTTAGGTATTGTTGATGCACCAAAAGCGCCGGTAAAACCAATGACGCCTCCTGCAAAACAATAATTAATTTATAAAATATATTTTCAAAAGCCATTCCTTTAAAACCGGGGTGGCTTTTGTATTTTTGATAAATGAATAAAGGGCCCATTGGAGTATTCGACAGTGGTTATGGCGGCTTAACTGTTTTAAAAGAAATAGTGGCACATTTACCGCAATACGATTATTTATATTTAGGCGATAATGCCCGGGCACCTTACGGCACCCGAAGTTTTGAAACCGTATACGAGTATACTTTGCAATGTGTGCGATGGTTTTTTAGCCAGGGGTGTACATTAGTTATTCTTGCCTGCAATACAGCATCGGCAAAAGCATTGCGTACCATTCAGCAAAACGATTTGGCTAAAATGGGTGCAGCTAAAAGAGTGCTTGGAGTTATAAGGCCTACCACAGAAATTATTGGCAGCCTTTCAAAAACAAAAAACGTGGGCATTTTAGGCACCAATGGTACGGTACAATCCAATTCTTATCCCATAGAAATTGCAAAATTTTATCCACAAATAAAAGTATTTCAGCAGGCATGCCCCATGTGGGTGCCGCTTATTGAAAACAATGAATACCAAAGTGCCGGTGCCGATTATTTTGTAAAAAAAGATATTAATAAATTGCTTTCGCAATCCCCGGATATTGATACCATTTTACTGGCCTGCACCCATTACCCTTTATTAATAGAGAAGATAAAATATTTTGTGCCGAAAGGTGTGCAGGTCTTATCGCAGGGGAAAATTGTAGCGGACAGTCTGCAAAAATATTTAAACCGCCACCCCGAGATGGAGGCGAAGTGCAGTAAAAGCGGCCAAATCTCATTTTTTACTACCGACTCTACCGAAGATTTTGACAGCCATGCCACCAATTTTTACGGCAATGAAATAAAATCTGCCCATTTGAGCCTTTAAGAGCCAAAAACTTTCAACAATCAACCTTCAACTTTCAACATTTTCCCTTACTTTTGCCGTCCTTTCACAATCCCCGGGAATGGTGTCCTGATGGATGTTTTAG
>JAYURK010000025.1:0-6458 GCA_043756235.1 Ferruginibacter sp.
GTGCTGCTTAATAACCCATCTGTTGGTATTCCGGCATCCACAACAGAACTTAAAACCCTTACAGTAGTTGAACTTGCATACAATGCAGCCAAATCACTATTAGATAAAGACGGTGAAATTATAGGAAATGTATTATTAAGTGTTAATGAGCCTGCCCCAATGATAAACGTTAATGTACCTAAGTAAACCCCTGGCGATAATCTTGTCCATACTATTGTAACAGTATTTGCGGAATCAACAACTGCTGTTGGCGCACCCGTTCCTGATTGGGTTAGTAAACCACGATACACATAACTTTGTGGCGCAGATGTAGGTGCTGTATATTCAAGCGTTTGCACCTTCTCACAATTACCTGCATTTAATACAGGTTCGCTTAATGTTAATCCGGGGTCGCTATTTTCAGATAACACTACCTTGTACCCGTAATTATAAATAGTAATTACCTTGGTAAGCCCTACTGTATCTTCCTCAAATCCGCAACCCTCAAAAACAAAATCTGTTACGGGTGCATTATTAATTATCGGCGTTCCTTCGTTACAGTTACAGGTGCATACGCAGCCTAATATTTTTTCAAGTTCTGTAATAAAGCTGCTTGGGTCTGCCCCGCAGTTAGCTGCTCCTTTTGCTAACTGAATAAGCGTTACTACTTTTACAATTTTAGATTCTGTTTTCGCCCTTTCATCATCGGTGCAATCGGTGGTAAGTGTATAATAAAGTGCATCTAAATTGTCCTGTATGCAACATTCATCAAGAATACATTTTATTGGTTTTTCGCAATGTACTTTATAAAGCACTCTGAAATAAACATTATCACCGTAATAATAAAGTACGGAAGCTGTGCCGGTTAGTATATATTTACCTTCAAATAAAGCAACGCTAAAACTTCCATGAGTAGTTGCAAGAACTGGCAATCCGCTACCTGTCGGATATTCAAGTTCTAAATCATTAATCTGTGAAGTGAATATTGTGCCTTTATAATTTGGTGGCTGGTTTAAAGAAACGATAACTTTACCAGTTTGGCAGTTACCCGTTATTGTTGCATTTAAACAACCTGTTTTTTTATTTTTATTATCCGGATCGGGAGGGCAAATATTAACTGATTTTGAAACCGTCCATGAATTGCTATCCGCATCTGTTAGCTTTACTTCAACAAGGTAAGTACCGTACTGATAATTACTTGCTATAATAGGAATACCCACCGTAACTATTGATGTCATTGGTGGTAAAATATCGTAACTAACTGTGGGGTATGGTTTGAAAATTACGCCAACCGGATTTGTGATTTGAACGCTGGCTCCAAGTACCGCACTTGCACCGCCGGGCAAGTAAACCGAAGGAGATAAATCAACATAAAAATTCCCTAACTCTAAATCTACTACGATTTTTGAATCAAGGGATGTTATGTTTGGGCTGGTACTAATTGGCACTGCTGGCATAATGAAATATTTAATCTATCTAATGAAACCTTTTTTACCCCGTTACTCACTAACCACAAATAACCATTACTCCTTATAAAAGTAACTGTATCACCTTTATTGCCAAATCCATTGACGTTTATTAAAAGGCGATACAGTTTTAAATTACCTGTTTCTTCCACTAAATGTAATTCTTGGTTTGCCATACGCTTTTACGCCCCCTCCTGCCCCAGCAAAAAGAGGTTCTATAATTTTGCTGCTTGCTTTACCGGATTTACTGGCCGATGGACTACCTGAATTACCTGACGTTTTATTGCCGCCGCAACCACCCATACACATAGTAGTAATATTTAGTGTTAACAAATTATTCTTTTTTTGCCTTTTTATCGGCAGCTTTTAAATCTTTTTCAAGGTCTATTTTTAAAGCCTTGCCGTCTTCAGTATTTAAGAAATCAGAAAACAACCGCTTTCTTTCATCCAATTCATATTCCGTTGACATATCCCTTACAGTTATCCATTTGCCATCTTTATCTTTCTTTGAAATTTTGCCATCCACCGCATCAAAAGAAAGTAAATCAGCATTTAACAGTCTGCCTAAAAGAACTGTTGTTTTATCATCAATGTTAACATCTTCCTCATTCATCAATACCGCATCTAAACCGGCTTCTTCTGCATCATCAATAAACGCCCAAAGCATATTTTGGCATTCTCCTAAATCGGCTTTATCATCCCCTGTATTTGGTGTTTCAAAGAATGACCCATTTAAGCGGATAAGCATTGACCTTGCATCTTCCAAATTCAATTTAAGTACCTTACTTGCCGCCTCAATCCTTTTTCTTGTATCTGAATTTTTAATTTCATTATCTTTGGCTACATCCAGTAACCTGTAAAGTGGTTCTCTTATTTCATCACAAGTACCTATAAACCCTTCAAAAGCCGGATACGCTTCTAAGTAATCTTGTGATGCAATTTTTGCTGTAAAGCAAACGCCATTCTTAAACTCCATGTCCTTTCTTTCGGCAGTAGTAAACGGTGTATTCGCATCAATCTTTAATTTGTCAATCTGTTCCCGTTGGTCTAAAACCGTTTTCCCGCTTTCATCAACCGCAGTTGATTTGTACCTGATTGTTCTGCTTACCCCTTTTTCATCCTGATAAGTCATTCGCAGATAAGGGGCCCAAACTGGAATTTTCTTTAACTGAATCCTTTGTCCATCGGTTGTCTTTTGATAAACTGGTGCATCTGCATCTAATACAGAAAGCAACACATAAGTTTTTAACATTGTTTTTTATTGTTTATAATTTTTGTCTCAACTTTAGTAACGGGCTAAGACGTTAACCGTTTATTTTTAGAAGTGGGAGTAGCCTCTTTTTTTATTCGACTACTCCCGTTATCTTCTTTATTATTTACATCATTTTAGCTTACGCCAGTCCTTGATACACCCAGGAATTTAAACAGTAATTCTCTTGTAGGAAGCGTGTCTCAACACTCCACTCATGAGTTTTACAGCCGGTTCCAAAAGTATTACGTCCATTTGGCCCGTTTAAGAAGCCGTTACTGTCCGTAACCATATCGTAGCGTTTGCCTTGAATTGATTGGAAGTAAACAGTTTCAAAATGCTTTTCGGTGTAACCATTTCTACCTAATGGAGATACATTTCTTTCTGGTTCTGCTGAACGATTCCCCATCGGAACCCATATTGCAGATGAAGGAAAATTCATACCAACCGAACCAAGTTCCTTACCGTTAGAGAAAGAACAGTCATCGTAGATATGAAGTGTTAAACCTTCAATTTGTAATCCACAGTACTCCATATTAATCCAAGCGCAATCATTCATTGGACGGTTTGCGTATAACAGGTTTGTTACGCCGGTTGTATTTAGGAACTTCTGCCATTGCGAGAAAATAACATTACCACAGAAAATAGCATACTCACGCCCTGCAATACCATGTAAATCCAATTGTGATTTTAAATAACGTACATCATCAAGTGATATTTCTGTTGATAACGCCGGAGTAAACTTGATGCCTCTTGCACGTAAATTAGGAACTAATCCGAAATTAGGGTTAAGCAATTTTTCATAATGCTTTCTCCTTTCAAAATCACGGTACATATCTTGTTGTGGAACTGTGTACCAGGGAGATTTTTCACCTATTTCTTTTCCGTCTGCATCTAAGAATGGGATTTTTAAGAAGTGACGCTTTTCGATTACATCTCCACAAAGTTCACCTTTTAAAGCAAAAGCAATCATTTCTAAATCAATCTCTAAAGGCAAATCTCTGAAATTAAATTGCCCTGATGGACAAACACAATCGGCAAGTATTGTGCCTTGCAGTACAAGCATTTCATCGCCTGATGCAATTGTTTGCGCTGCTGCTGTGGTACTACGCTGCCTTACGGTTATGGTAGTGGTATTTACTCCTGTGGTTACTGCTGTAACTTCCGCTAAGAACCCTCTTGGAGTAAGCACAATTGTATTGCCTATTTGTGGTAATACGTACACGCCGCTTACAAAATGGTCTTTGGTTGAAAGGATAATGATACCTGTACCACCTGCCCTTGTTGGGATAGTTACGCCTGCATTTGCTCTTATCTGCCTACGGAAACTGTTGTATTCTAAATTGGTAAATTTCGGGTCGCTGCTATAAGATACACCGCCCATTTCTTCCATCCACGTACTCATGGTACACATACCTACAATATTACAGTTGTATGCTTCTTTGTAAATCTTGTTGGTATTTATATGCCCTGCAAAGGCTGCGTCAAAAAACGCTTGGTCAACCGGTACACCGACTTGGCCTGCAAAGTATCCGGTTTGGTATCCTAAACCGTTACTATCATTTGTTGTTACTGTTGCCATTTTAAATGTTATTGATTAACGGCTGGTCTAAACATTTGCGGCTTACCTGCTGAAACTACTTTGCCCTTAGTATCAAGATTTGTTGAACTTCCGCCCACTCCTAATGCAGTTGCACTTCTAAAAGGGAATCGTTTTTCAAATTCAGTAACTTGGCGTGTGCCTCCTTCGAGGTATGCCGTTTTAGCTGCCGAATCAAACATATTCGCCTTTAAGATTAGTTCCCCGATATTCGCATGGTTTAAAGAGCCGTCTTTGTTAAATAATAATTGTTTCCTTGTCGCAATGTTTTTTAACGTATCCCTTGCGGCGGTTATGGCATCTTCGGGTACTTCAAATTCAACCGGGGAAATATCGGCATCACCTGCCTTCCCTAATTGTAAAGTAATTTTCCTTTCCACTTTTGAAAAGTATTCATCAACATTAGATGAAAATTCACTTTCCTTTTTGGTAAAGAAATCCTTTTGATTAACTGCTTCTTTAAGGTTATTTAAAAAATCTACTGCGTTTTCTTTAATCATTTTACCTTTACCTTCCAACTTGTTTTTCCCGTACTCCGCTTTCCTTTTGGCAAATTCTTTGGCTGTTTCATCTTCCAGTTGCTCCAGTTCTGCTTCATCTAACTGGTAGTACCTTTCCTTTTGGATGGCTGCTATTTCGGTTTCATTAAACCCAGCCGCCTTTAATTCTTTGGTTAATTCTGCTTTTGAAAGTTCTGTAAGGTCTGTGGATGCCACCTGCTTCAATAATGAAAATTCCTCAATCTTACCCCCGTTATCTACATATAAGTCCAACATTCTTTTTTCAAAGGCTGCTTCTGCTTTCTGCTTCTGTTCGTCTGTTAAGGCTGCCTCTGTGGGGAATCTTTTTTCGTATTCGGCTTTAAATTCTTCGTCTGTAAGGGGTGCTGTTTCATGTGAAACAGTGGTTTTTGGAGTGCCATCTTCATTCAGTCCGGCTGCAATGTTTTCAGCTTTTTTATCGGCAGTTAGTTCAACTGCCTTTGCCGTTCCATCTTCGTTAAGCCCTGCTGCTATGTTTGCGGCTTTTTCAACTTCGGTTAAACCTGCGGCGGCAGCTACCGGGCTACCATCCTTATTTAAACCGTTGGCTACATTTGCTTTTTCAACTTCGTTTAATTCAGGCTCACCGCCATCTGCGGCTGCGTTACCGCCCTGATTTTGCATATTAAATTGTACCCGTTGCACCTTACCTGATGATGCTATTACTGGCTCTACTGCTTCTGACATAAAAATATTATTTCGTTATCAATTATAATTTCAGTAGTAAAATTATGTTTTAAAGGAGGTTAATTTTTGTGATAAGTATTGATTGTTAGTACAAACTTTACTAACTTTGAGTAAAACATACTATTTATGGCGGGCTTCACTTTAAAGAAAATACCAGATGATGTTTTAAAATACATTCTTAAAATGCAGGGGGTAATAAAGGAGCAAAAGGGCATCGGGCAGTTCTCAATGGAGAGTACTGTTTATAAAATACTAAGGGAGCATAAGGAATTAAATGAAAAAAAGATATGAGCATTACCAACGTAAAAGAATTAATCGAAGAACTGCAAAAATTTGCACCTGAAACTCCGGTAGGTGTCGGAGATAGTTTTGATGGTGCATTTACTCCTATTAGCGATATTGAGTTGGTTGAAAATAATGCAGAATCATGGATTAGAATGTACTATTAATACCACACCAAATTTATAACACTAAAAAACAAAAGAAAATGAGTAACACTAAACCAGAACCAATGGTAACTATAAGCCTTTCTGAATATAATGAGCTTATTAAAAGAAAAACGCTTAACGATTCTGTATTGTATGCTTTAAGTAATTATAGGTCAAACGAACGAATATCCGAAGCATTAAATCATACACAATTTTATTTCTTTGGGAGTAAGAATAGTCAGTTTTGCGCTGTTACAATTTCCACATCATTTGATATTAAAAATTTTCCACAAGCTGAAAAAATGCGACCCATTTTTGATTAAAACTAATAACATGATAAATTTATCAGAATACAGAAAGCCAATATTTGCCGAATTAGAAGAGGGTGATGAAATGGTTATTATGACTTCTTACGGTTGGGTTAATGGTAAATGGCCAGAAGTTTTAAATGAAGATACCCATGCTAATCTATTTGGAGGCGAAAACCTACTCCAAAAATTTAATTAC
>JAYURK010000026.1:0-20165 GCA_043756235.1 Ferruginibacter sp.
AATGGCACCTCAGCCACCTGTAAGCAGCGATGTGACTAACGTAGTTTTGGCTAACACATTAGGCCCAACAGCAGTTAGCTCTTTAGTTGGTACAGATGCAGATGGTACAATTGCCAGCTATACTTTATTAAGTGTGCCTGATGCCTCACAAGGTGTAATAAGTATCCCTTGCCCGGCAACACCAACTGGTGCAACATGCCTTGCAGGATTTGCTGACTTAACTGCAGCAGTACTTTTATTAAACCCTAATGGTATTTCCTTAACGACAGCACAAGCTGCTGCTTTACGTTTCGATCCTGCAGCAGGCTTTACAGGTTTGGCAGCATTTAAATATGGCGCAGTAGATAACAGTGGGCTTATAAGTAATATTTCTACTTACACCTTACCTGTATCTGGCACTGGTAATATTGCTCCTGTTGCACAAAATGTTTTAGCACCTTCAATAGCCAATACAAATGGTGCTACATCGGTACCGGCTTTATCAGGTACTGATTTTGCAGGCGGTACCATAGCCACTTACAGGATTACTGCAGTTCCGGCAGCTTCAGAAGGTGTACTCAGTGTATCTTGTCCTACTACACCAGCAGGTACAACCTGTACCGGTGGCTTTGCTAATTTATTAGTAGGAACAGTTTTAACTCCTGCAGAAGCAGCAAGATTATTTTTTGACCCTGCGCCTAATTTTGCCGGAGGTGTAGAATTTGCATATACAACAACAGACAACAGTGGGGCAACAAGTGCAGGTGCGGTTTACACAATTCCTGTAACAAGTTTACCACCAGTTGCTAATGCAATAGTTGCTCCCACCATGCCACAAACAAATGGCCCAACTGCAATTCCTGGTCTTATTGCAAATGATGTTGACGGTACAATTGCAGGTTATAGTTTAGAATCACTACCTCCTGTTTCTCAAGGTGTAATAAGCATTCCATGCCCTGCAACACCAATTAGTGCAACTTGTACAGGTGGATTTGCAAATTTAACAGCTGCAGTTTTAGCAAACTATCCAATTGGAGGCATACCGCTTACACCAACACAAATGGCGGGAATGCGTTTTGATCCTGCTCCCGGATATTCAGGCAATGTAGTATTTAATTATCATGCTACAGATAACAGTGGTTTAATAAGTAACAGTACAACTTACACTATTCCTGTTTCGGGTTTACCACCAATTTCAAATGATGTGGTTGCTCCAAAAATGTTTAATACCAACGGGCCAACTGCTATACCATCTTTAGCCAGCAGTGATGCTGATGGAACTATTACCAGTTACACAATAAACAGTGTTCCGCCAACATCGCAGGGGGTAATAAGTATTCCATGTCCTCCAACGCCAACAGGTGCTACTTGTACAGGAGGCTTTGCAGATTTAACAGCAGCAGTACTTACCGCTAATCCAGGAGGCATAGCATTAACTCCAGCTCAGGCAGCAGGATTAAGATTAGATCCTGCACCGGGTTTCAGCGGCAATGTTACCTTTAATTATTCAGCCTACGATAATACTGGAAATTTGAGTAACACAGCTGCTTACACAGCGCCTGTGGGCAGCCCTGCAGCACTTCCTGTTTCGCTTATAAGTTTTTCAGGACAAAGAAATGGTTATGACATTATTGTTTTATGGAAAACAGAAAATGAAATTAATGCAGACCATTTTGAAGTAGAATACAGTACTGATGGCATTAACTTTGGGAATGGAGGATTGGTAAATGCTAACAACGGTAATGTAAATAACTACCAATTTACTTTAAAGAATTATACACAGCCGCTGTACTTTATCCGCTTAAAATCAATTGACAAAAACAACAAGTTCAAATACAGTGGCATTGTTAGAATAAAATATAATGATAAAATTGTAAAAGCTGTAACTGTAATGCCTAACCCTGTTACTGATAAAATGAATATCAGAATAAGTTCAGATGTGGTTACCAATTCAGATTTGAAAGTAATCAATAATTTAGGACAGGTAGTTTACCGGCAAAATGAAAAATTGATTAAAGGTGATAACCTTTTCTTAATAAATAATATCCAAAATTTGGCAAAAGGAATTTATACTTTACAGGTAGTAATTGAAAATGAAATATTATCGGTAAAGGTTATTAAATATTAATAAAAAAAACCCTTTAAAAGCTTTTATTCGTAATGAATAAAAGCTTTTTTAGTGTACACTAGTGTTATGACAACTTTGAAGCAGCGCATAAACCTAACAGGTTTTATAACGGTTTTCATAATACAAACTGGTTTAGATAAACCTGTGAGGTTTGACAGCATAGGCTTGACATGACACTAGTTGTATCATCTGGAATACCAATAGGGTTTTCAAGTAATGACAATAATTTTTTTAAAAAAACAGATAATCCTACTTTTCAATTAAAATATGCTATCGGATACAAAGAATAATCTTATCAAAAAATTAGTAACAAGCTTGCCAGCCAGTTACCCAAAGGCACTTACATTGTAAGCGTAATAATTAATGGCGAAATGGTAAGTACAAAAGTGGTATTGTAAAATAAATTTTTAAAAAAATAAAATAAAAAACGTGTCTGTAAGGGCACGTTTTTTTATGCTTGCAACCCATTATACAGGCATTAAATTATCAGCTGAAAATAATAGTAGAGAGTAGAAGTATAAAAATGAAGTACGGCAGTTTATAAAATTGCCCTGATAGATGCCCTGCCCACATGTACTGTTTTTGCTTCACCGGGTTTACGGCCCTCATACTGAATGTTTACTTCAAAGTTTCCAGCCAGCCTTCGGGTGTATTCAACATTCCACAGATAATTTTTACCGGGTAATAATCCATCCAAAATAATATAACCAACCGTGGTGTTTGCAGCGCCGGAATAGGCATTAAAATTAATTTGATTGAAAGTTATCTTAGCATTTACAGTACTGTTATTTAAAATGTTGTACCTCAAATCGGCAATAAGGGAATGGGTAATTGCTTTTTCTAAAGAATCAATAGTATTTTTTTTATTGCTGTAGTTGTAAGCCAGGCTTAATCTAAAATTTGATTTATAAATATAGGCTACCGAAGGCTCGGCACTGTTTTGCAAAATTTTATAATTACGGTTATTAAATTTTGTACCGGTAGTATTCAATTCATTTTTTACCTGGCGTACATTTAAATTAGTGGAGAAATTTTTATTTAGATTCCAACGAAGTTTGCCAAATAAATTCCTCACCTTCCGGCTTTCAAAGCCGTAGCTCAGTAAAGTTTTTCCATTGCTTAAGCCATGGGTTACATCAAAACCCCATTTAACATTACTGCGGTTAAAAAAATACGTGTTGGTTAAAAAAGAGTTCAGCGAAATCAATGTAGTGTCAACTAATTTTTTTGTAAATGGATTAAATTGAAATTTACCGGTAGAAATATCTTTTTTATTTATCTGCAAAGCAGAACTTGTATTAGAACGGAATAATAATTTTTTCAATCCTTTTGTACCGGCTGCTTTCATAATTAATTTAGGGGTAATATCTAAATTGTAATTAAACTGTACATAATTTGCTTTTATATACTGGTTGCTGGGCGTAAATAATTTTACGTACTTGCGCTGGTCCTGAAAAATAGCGATCTCAAATTCATTTAATTCTTTTATGCCATTGGCGTTATAATCTATCCAGGTATATTCGCCCTGCCCGGCCGGTACTTCAAAAAAAGTAAATTCTCTTTTTTGCTCCTGCCCCGCCCCCAGCTCGTACAACACACTGCCATTCAAAAATCCTTTTAACTCCCGGAATGCATATTCTGTTCGTCCCAATAAATTTTCATCGGCCCTTTGCCTGCTGATGGCGGCATTAATTATATGCAGCTTTCGGTAAGTAACGTTTAATTTAAGCTGTCTGTATTCATTCTTTACTATTTCGGTAAAAAAATTATAGTTATCGCTTCTGTCGGCTTCTTGCAATTTAGATTGTACGGGTAACCAATCCTGTCTTGTATAATAAGATAAGCCCCATTTATTTATTTTATTGGGATTTGATTTAACATACACCTGCCAGGTAGTAAAAGCAAAACTTAAAGCAGAAAGCGTATCAGTAATTTTGTGATACTGTTTATTATTTTCGCTGCTGTAATTAACGCCCAACTGCAGTTTTTTAAATTTCGTTAATTCTTTACTGATGTCGATAGTGGGCCTTAAATAAGTACCCTGTGCTAAAAGGCTGTTTGTAGCAGTTACACTTATTTTATTGGTAAACTTCCATCCTTTTACGGAAGTAAAGTTATCAAACTGCTGGCGCAGACCATTGTAATTATCGCTGCGCTGGTAATTAATAATTTCGTAGGCATAAAAATTTCCTTTAGCATCTGCAAGTTTTACCGAAGCATTTATTATTTGTTCATCGGCTTTATTTATTTCAAAAGGTAAACTCCAGTCACGCAGGTATTCTACATTACGCAATCTTTCTAAAGGTTTAAAGCGGCCCTGCACAAACTCATACCCTAAATTAGTTTGCAGTAATAATTTTTTTGTAAATAATTTTATTTTAGTATCACTATTCTCAAATCTTAACCGGGCAGCATAACCTTTATCATTGGCTTTATCTTTTGCCGATAAAAGATTAACGTCATAATTGCTCATGGCTCCTTCAATTTTCAATCTTGTTTTTGCAGTAAAAAAATATTCACCACCTACCGTTATCACCTGTTGTTTTTTAGGTGCCACTAATAAAATTACCGGCGCCCAATCGCCCTGTTTAGTATTGTTACCATCAGGCGCCACCCAATTGTACACTTTACCATTAGTGGCATTTTGTAATGGAACGTAACTGCCTCTGCCGGGGCCTACATACGAAAAGGAAAGGCTGTATAAAACATCAGCAGGATTGTTGGAAAATACAAAAACAGAATCGTGTATTGTGCCATTATAAGCGGTGTCAATTTTTTTGTACAAAATTTTATCAACCGTAAAAGTATCCCGCTGTGCATTTTCATAAAATGCACTGTCTACCCCATCGCCGGTATTTGCCAAAAATTGTTTTTGTTTAGTATCCAGTACCTGGTTGATTGAGGAATTTTTAGCATCGGAGTTGCTAAAAGCACCCATCGTTACAATAAACTTATTATTAAAATTTATTTCATCGTTGGCATATAACTGTGCGTTTAAAAAATTACGGTCGGCATATTCAAATTCTACCTGTATCCTTTTATCTTTTGTAATTAAATTTTTTTGTGTAAAAGTTATTTCTGCGGTGTTATAGTTCATAATATAATCCTGGTCTTCGCCACGCTGCATCATTATGCCATCTATAAAAACTCTTTCGGTACCGGCGAGTATTACAAAATACACTTCGTAATTAGCACCCTGTAACCGGTAAGGTCCCTGGTTGCCTTCGATGGGAACAAGAATATTCCTGGTAAACTTTCCTTTGGCTACTGCCCCGCTTACCAGCAATGAGTTGGAAATATTTTTATAAATTTTATTATCGGTGCTGAAAGAAACGCCCTGTAATCTTTTATAAAAATTTAAAAAATAATTTTTGCTTTGCCTGATATCAATATCACCAAAGCTTGCCTGCCAGCCATTTTTTTTTATTTGTAAAAATATTTTATCAAAATCCCTTAAGTCCTGTGTATTGCCTTCGGGTTGTATAGGAATATTGTTATCGGTAATGGCTGCAGTTAATTCTAAACTATCGCCAATAAATCCATTCAGTTGCAAATTAAGGCTGCTGTTTACCACCGCATCCTGGCTGTTACCAAAAGCTATGCCCCGGCCAAAACTACCTTCGGATTTTACAGTTCCAAAATCAAACAAGGGGTTGGTTTGTTTGTTGTTTAAATTAAAAGTAACAGGGCTGTTGTTGATAAAATTATACCGAATACTGTCGTAATTGTACCGCTTAACTGCAGCATTTAATTTAAAAGGAAAAACACGGTAAGTAACCAGCACCGTTTGTACCGCAGGCTTGGTTAACCAGGTAAGGGTAGCATTTACTTCATCTATTAAATATGCGGAGGCACTTACATTGTCGATACTTACTGAATGGGGAACTATACTGAGTGAATCTAATTTTACCAGCCCTTCATTTACCGCTATAATTTTTTTACGCAAATTAGACAGCGGTGCCGGCTTTTGTGCATGAGCTACCTGCACAAAAAAAATAAAAAAAAACAGCAAATATTTCCCGGGGTGCTTCAACAGTTTTTTTTGTTAATATGCCTAAAATTACCACTTAAACTGATATGTAATCTTAATACCAGTTTTTACCTGTGGCTGCCTGATGATAATTAAAAAATTATGGCAACTGATTTTACAAACGAATTTTGATTTAGTATAATTGTGTAAGAGGTGTTTGTGCGGTAATGTGCTGCATAAAAAAACCTTCTGCTAAGAAGGTTTAACTAATTAAAGTAAAATATTATTCGGAGGCTAAACTTGCGCCCAGGTATTCCCTGTTCATCCTTGCAATATTACTTACCGAAATTCCTTTAGGGCATTCCGCTTCGCAGGCGTACACGTTGGTACAGTTACCAAAACTTTCTTTATCCATCTGTGCCACCATATTCATCACCCTTGTTTTTTGCTCGGGTTTGCCTTGCGGCAATAAAGCCAGCTGAGAAACTTTAGCACCAACAAATAACATGGCACTGCTGTTGGGGCAGGCCGCCACACAGGCACCGCAACCAATACAGGCAGCAGCAGCAAATGCATCGTCTGCATTTTTTTTATCGATGGGTATGGCGTTGGCATCTACAGCATTGCCGGTATTAACTGAGATAAAACCGCCTGCCTGTATTACCCTGTCAAAAGCGCTTCTGTCCACCATCAAATCTTTAATAACGGGAAAAGCCCTGCTGCGCCATGGTTCTACCACAATGGTGTCGCCATCTTTAAAAGCCCTCATGTGCAGCTGGCAGGTAGTATTTTGCGACCAAGGCCCGTGTGGTTTACCATTGATATGCATACTGCACATACCACAAATTCCTTCACGGCAATCATGATCAAAAGCAATAGAATCTTTACCTTCTGTTATCAACTGCTCGTTAAGTACATCAAACATTTCTAAAAAAGACATTTCAGAAGAGATATCTTTTACTATGTACGTTTCAAAATGTCCTTTGTCGGCGTTGTTTTTCTGCTTCCACACTTTAAGGGTGAGGTTCATGCTGTAATGTTCCATATATGAATTGCTATAGGTTTAAATTTTTTTATAGTTACTGTATTCAAAAGGCCGCCATCCAAATTTTTGCCACAAGAAATATAATAACCGGTGTTTAAAATTTTTAAAGTTTTTCTTTTTGGTATCAGTTTCAAAGTTCCAGTCTTCTTTACCAACCAGTTTTTTCATTACTGCCGGATGCGTTCCATTAAAAACTGTTACCGAATCTATATTACTGTAATCAAACTTATCTGTTTTACTTTCTAATGCTTTGCTCCAGTTATTATGCTCATCTTCTTTTACCCAATGCCTTCCAAAGTCTTTATACTTTTGCTGCATGGTTAAAGGATTTCGTACCCAGCCATAATGATATATATAAGCCTCAATTAATTTTACATTCAGTTTACGGTCGTCGTTCCATCTAAATCCCTGTGCATCACGATAACTTATTATTCTCCTGTTATTTCTTATAATTCTTATTTCTTTACTGTACCAGCTTCTGCCGTCGCCAATGTATTTATAACTTCCGTAAAAATGATGGTAGTTAAATAATAAACCTTCTACCCTTTTATCATCTTTAAATTGGTTCATGGCAGCAACAATAGTTTTATGGTATTGCTCATGCACTGCTTCATCTGCCTGAATGTAAAAGAGCCAATCACTGTCCGCTGCTGTTGCCGCCATTGCTTTATCAGTTTCTACAGCTAAAACTTGTCCGCCTTGCCGTAAACTATCATCCCAAACAGAATGAATAATTTTTATTTTATCCGAATGTATTGAAGCGATCAAGTTGTTTGTATCATCTTCCGAATTACCCAGGCAAACTATCAATTCATCTACAACAGGTAAAATTGATGTTATTGATTCCACTACCGGGTAGCCATATTTTATGGCGTTTTTTACAAAAGTGAAACCTGATACTTTCATGCCCTTTTTTATTTTCCTATCCAATTCTAAATTTCATCCTCATAATTTTCTCTAACAATTAAATCGCCACCCAATCTTTTAAAACGTAAAAAAAGTTTTTGTTGATGCGTTTCTAAAAACTTATTTCTTTTATAAGCAGAGGGTATTATTCTGCCAAATAAAATAACATTTTTCAAATCCGCTTTTGTTTTGTTTAAACTATTTTCAATTTGTTTTAAGGCTTGCCCAACAGAAATTCCTTTTAGTTCTACATAATATCCCTTATTCACTTTTTCTTTTTGTGCAATTAATATTGCCTCGCATCCTTTTTCGCCAACCGTGTTTATAACACAATTTTCAATCTGCATTTTTGTTACCTGCCAGCTATTTGTGCTATTTAATAAGCAATATCTTCTTCCCTTTTCTTTTAATACTACATTAGTTTGTGTTGTATTATTAATTATCTCATCTATACACTGCGGATATTTTTTTAACAAATCCATACTTATTTATCAAAATTTAAATCTGCCAGTTGATGCCATTGAGTACTTAATACTTCAGATATTTCGTCTATTTTTTCTACTTTAATTTGTTTTAATTCCTCATCCATGATGTTTTCGCAAGTGCCGTCAGTTAGTAATTGATATACAGATACATCGTTTGGATTAAGCCAATACTTTTTTTGAATCTTACCTTCAACTTCTTCAGTATTAATTTTCCCCATTTCAAAAGCATACATTAAATTATTTAATGTTAACAGGATATAAGGACTATGAGTTGTTAGTAATAAGTTAGAATAATAATATTCTTTTGATTTCTTATTATCTCTAAATTTAATTTTTTCAATTAAAAACTCAATTAATTTTTTTTGTGTCTCAGGATAACAGTTTAATTCAGGTTCTTCGATTGTAATAAATGGGCAATTAGCGTAATAGTAAATTCTCGGTCTTTCCGCTGACATATCCTTTACAATCCCTAAGAATACAACGAGCAGAGGTACCACGCTATTCACCGCACTCGACGATTCTTCGAAGGTTATTTCTTTGCCATTCTTCAAAACAATAAATTCATTTCCATTGGTATATCTATAATCAACTCCAATTATATTTTTAAAATCAAAATAGTTTAATTCTTCCCTATAATTATTAAAGTACTGACCAAATGTGTTTAAAATTGTAGGTAAGTTTGCTTTAGCGTTTAAAATTGCCGGGTAGTTGTTACGCAATAAAATATAAGCCTCCCTAAAAGCTGGAATAAAATAATTTAGATTCGTATTTTTTTCTTTTGATAATCCTTTATCCAAGAAATTAATTACAGTATCAGTTATTTCAATTTTACATAAATCTGTTTCAAAAAGGATATAGGTTTCTATATTAAAATAATTGTTTAGTTCAATTTTTTGTACAATTTGAGTAAACTCATCACTGAAATTATCATTCTTGAATTTATGAATTTCAGTTTCATTTGTAATTTCCTTACCTGCAATAATTGTGGGGCCACAATTATTATAAGCGGTATTTTTTAAAACCCAAAGTAATTTTGCAATAGTACTTTTTCCAGTACCTTGGTCGCCAATCAATACATTTACCTTCCGTAAATCTAAATCCACGTTGGCAATAGGCCCAAAATTTTTTATGATAAGTTTTTCGCTCATTTTTATTTGTAACTCCTCTGTGTTGGTTTCACAATTTCAAAATTCAATACCTCTTTATTTAATGCCCAATTACTTTCGCCCTTAAATTCCCAGGCAGAAACATAACTATAATTTTCATCGTCACGTTTTGCTTCGCCATCTTCGGTCTGGCTTTCTTCTCTAAAATGACCGCCGCAACTTTCATTACGTTCCAGGGCATCTTTACACATCAATTCGCCCAGTTCAATAAAATCCGCAACACGTCCGGCTTTATCCAGTTCAGGATTCATCCCATTTATTTCACCCGGTATCCTTACATCGCTCCAAAATTCTTTTTTTAATTGTTGAATTTCAGTGATGGCTTCCTGTAAGCCCTGTGCATTACGGGCCATCCCGCATTTGTCCCACATAATTTTTCCTAAACGTTTATGAAAACTCTCAACAGTTTGTTTGCCTTTAATGTTCATCAATGTATTAATTCTTTCACTTACCGCTTTTTCAGCTGCTTCAAAAGCCGGGTGCGTTGTAGGTATAGAAGGGTTTCTAATTTCATCAGCTAAATAATTTCCTAAAGTATAAGGCACTACAAAATATCCGTCGGCCAAACCTTGCATTAATGCCGAAGCGCCCAGGCGGTTAGCACCATGATCGCTGAAGTTTGCCTCGCCTAAAGCGTATAAACCTTTTACTGTGGTCTGTAATTCATAATCTACCCAAAGCCCTCCCATTACATAATGCACCGCAGGGTAAATACGCATAGGTACTTCGTAAGGATTTTCACCGGTAATTTTTGCATACATTTCAAACAGGTTGCCATATTTTTCTTTTACCACATCTTTACCCATTGCAATTATTCCGGCTTCATCTACATTTTCCAAAGCGCCTTTGCCTACTTCAATTTTTCCATAACGCTTAATAGCATCTGCAAAATCTAAATACACGGCAAGCTTTGTGGTACCAACACCGTAACCTTCGTCACATCTTTCTTTTGCTGCTCTTGAAGCAACATCACGTGGCACTAAATTTCCAAAGGCAGGGTATCTTCTTTCTAAATAATAATCTCTTTCTGCTTCGGGTATATCAACCGCTTTACGGCTGTCGTTTTTTTGTTTGGGTACCCAAATTCTGCCATCATTACGCAAGCTCTCACTCATTAACGTAAGTTTACTCTGATAATCGCCACTAACGGGTATGCATGTTGGATGAATTTGTGTAAAGCAGGGGTTACCAAAAAAAGCGCCTTTTTTATGCGCCTTCCACGCAGCAGTAACATTGCTGCCCATGGCATTGGTGCTTAAATAAAATACATTACCATAACCACCGCTGCATAATAAAACAGCATGACCAAAATGCCTTTCCAGTTCTCCGGTTACTAAATTACGGGCAATAATGCCCCTGGCCACACCATCAATCATCACCACATCCAGCATTTCGTGGCGGCTGTATTGGGTAACTGTTCCTAAAGCAACTTGTCTTTCTAACGCACTATATGCACCTAACAGTAACTGCTGCCCTGTTTGGCCTGCGGCATAAAAAGTTCTTTGTACCTGTGTACCACCAAAACTTCTGTTACTCAATAATCCGCCATATTCTCTTGCAAAAGGAACACCCTGTGCTACACATTGATCTATAATGCTGGTACTTACTTCTGCCAAACGGTGTACATTAGCCTCACGTGCCCTGTAATCGCCGCCTTTTACAGTATCGTAAAATAAACGGAAAACAGAGTCGCCATCATTTTGATAATTTTTTGCTGCATTAATACCGCCCTGCGCTGCAATACTGTGTGCCCGGCGTGGACTATCCTGAAAACAAAATGTTTTTACCTGGTAACCTAATTCACCTAAGGCAGCTGCGGCAGATGCGCCAGCCAAACCGGTACCTACAACAATTACTTCTAACTTTCTTTTGTTAGCGGGGTTTACCAATTTTACGTGCCCTTTGTAATCCTCCCACTTTGCATTCATTTCACCTGCAGGTATTTTTGAATCTAAAGCCATAAAGTAAATTATAATTAAAAATTTTGAATTATTTTTTTGAGCCCGTCATTTGTTCTTTGTGCATCTTCATTGGTCTGTTCTAAGGCAAGAATCTCTTCAACTATACAAAATTCTGTTCAGCCTGTTAAACTCAAACTTGTATTAACTTATCCATCCCAAATAAAATGCTACTGGCATTGATGCAAAAAGCAAACAAATAATTACAGAATAGCCCACCCCAATTGCTTTTAAAATGGGTGTGTATTTTTTATGGTTTACACCAAAAGTTTGCCAGGCACTTTGAAAGCCATGCAGCAAATGCCAGCATAAAGAAAACACACCCAATACATAAACAACTACAACCAGCAAATTGTTACTGAAAATTATTTGCATTTGTTTATACAAATTATGGGCTTCTTCATTTGCATAATCACTAAGGGTTGTGGGTTCTAAAAGCGTAATATTGGCCATACCTCCAAAACGCGATGGCAGCCAAAAATGATAAAGGTGCAGGATTAAAAAGAGTAAAATTAAAGTACCCAGCAAGCCCATGCTTCTACTGTACCATTTGCTGTTACTGCTGGAGTTTTGTACCGCATATTTTACAGGGCGGGCCTGGTTATTTTGTTTCCAAAGAATTAAACCCTGTACAATATGGATAATTAAAAATAAGAACAACCCCAGTTCCATAGTACGGATAATAAGGTTACTGCCCATAAAATGACCCCAATGGTTAAAGGTTTGTCCTCCATCATTAAAAAAGATCATGGCATTAATACCGCAGTGTACTATTAAAAAAGTAATTAGAAATAATCCGGTAAGCCCCATGGAAAACTTCTTGCCTATGGAAGATGTAAAAAGCTGTTTAAAAGTCATTAGCTAAGGTTAATTAGTGATTTGGAATGCAAATTTAAGACAGTATCATCCAAAAAAATCCGTTGTTAGAGGTTTTTTACAAATCAATGTTTTTAGTTGATTAGTTTTATCATGGTATTATCTACCTGTTGAAAGATTATATCCGGTTTCAACGTTCGCCATTGCACAAAATCCAGTAACGCAACATAATTTGTAAGTCTTGCTTTTTTAAAATCGTACACGCTTTGTTCCGGCATGTTCAATATTACTACCCAGCCTCCATCATCCGCTACCTGCTCCCGCCATTCTTCATAATAACTGTCGTCGCTGCTGTGAAAATTTAAAACATTCTCTGCTATCAAAATAAATTTTGTAATCCCCTTTGCATATAAACTATCAGTAACGTCTCTTCTTAACGTCATGATATCATTTTCAATAGCATCGTTCCATTCTCCAATTAACTCTATGATGCAATAATTTTGTTCATAATCTGCAAACAAAATTTTCAGGTATAATGTTTTACTCCCAAACTCATCCCATTGCGGATGGATATAATAATTGTATACCGTTTGGCTAAACTCAAATTCGCTGTAAGTTCTGCCAAAAAACGGCGACTGTTCATCTTCTTCGGCAGCGTATAAATGACGCCAGTTAAAATATGGTTCTATATCCTGCAATTAAATATTTTTTTTAGTGAAATAAATTTTTATTGCAAAGATTAAATAAATCATCTTAAATTAAAATTTATTTTACACTTGCAAACCGGAAATAACAACCACAAAAAAGAGGTTGCCTTACAAGACAACCTCTGTACTTAATAACCAGAATATTTTTATTGAATTAATATGCGTTCGGTAAATACTAATTTGTTATCTGCATCGGTAACTTTTACCATGTACATGCCTTTACCTACCGTTCTTAAAATGTGTACATTTTCTGTTTGATATTTAGTACCCACAATTACCAACTTACTCATTACTGCCCTGCCCGAAAGATCTGTTAATGCTACTATATATTGTCCGGCTTTTTGCCCGTCGAACAATACCCTGAATTCGTTTGCGGTTATAGGGTTGGGATAGATCCTGGCATCGCTAACTATGGGTTTAAGTGCTGGCAAAGCGGGTACACCAAATGCTCTTTTTGCATCGGCTTCTTTTTGTAATAATAAATTACTGTTGGCCAGGTCAGAGGCATTGTAAGTTTTATCGGAGCCCTCAACTTTTACAGCGGCAAAATTATCCAATTCAAACTTATAATATCCTTCAAAACAATTGGCACTGCTTACAATAATTTTTCCATCAGCATCAACAGCAGCGCCGTTGGTGGTATAGTTTGCAGGCAGGTTAGTAATGGTACCCAAATGCGTTGTTATCCTGGTATCAATATCTACTTTAAAAACCTGGTGTGCTGCAGAAATAACATACAATTTTCCATAAGCATCCGCTACCATATCGCCGCCCCAGCTGGTACATTTATTATGGATAGAAAAACCATTTTTATTACTCTCTGCATCAACTAAATTTCCTAAATCGGTAATAACAGTTTTTTTACCGGTAGTAAAACGTATAAGATGATTACCATCATTTGTAATGGCATAACCATTACCATCAGCCGCAATATCCATACGGGTAATATGATTGGCTTCGTCCATTAAATTTAAAGTGTTCAGCAGTTGAGTTTTTTCAGTAAAAAATTTTGGCGCATCGTCTTTTGCATTTAAATCTACCCAGCGTAACTCACCAATGCGCATGGGGGTAAAAAATAATTTATTATGCTTTTTATCGTAAGCTGCTGCTGCAACCATTGTAGCTGTAGGATTATTGTCCGCCTGCAGGTAAGCATTGATATTGCCGGTAGCTGCGAATTTAGAAGAAGATAAAACAACAGCCTTTTTTGTTGCTGCATCCACCATTGTAAAAGCAGTTTTATCTCTTTGATAAATTTCCTGCTGCACTTTACCGGTAGTAATATCCACCTGGCGGATATTCATCCATGCAAAGCCTCCATTACCATCCCCGGTAATGGCAAATGTTTTTGTATCCTGTGCAAGCCCGGTAAAAGTGCTTGCGGCTAAAGCTGCTGAAAGTAAAATTTTGTAATTCATATGAGTAGTTTTGTAGTTAGATATGTAAATTAAACAAATTACATAAATTTTCCTACTCTTTTTTTATGAACCGTTTGTAAAGCAGTTACTTTATTCGGCAAAAGCTTCAATGGCTTTTTTTACGCTTCCTTTTTCCATAAGCATTTGTTTTGCCGCATCATAATCTTTAAGGTGCAGTTTCTCCATCAACATTTTAACACCCCTGTCCACAATTTTTTCGTTTGTCAATTGCATGTTCACCATTTTATTATCCTCTACCCTGCCCAATTGTATCATTACGGATGTGGAGATCATATTAAGTACCAGTTTTTGTGCAGTACCGCTTTTCATGCGGGTGCTTCCTGTAACAAATTCGGGGCCTACCACCACTTCAATGGGGTAATCGGCAGCCTGGCTTAAGGGTGCATTTAAATTACAGCAAATGCTTCCGGTTATTATATTGTTGGCTTTACATTTTTCCAGGGCTTTAATTACATATGGAGTAGTGCCACTTGCTGCAATACCTATTACTACATCGTTACTGCTGATATTATGTGCGGCTAAATCTTTCCAACCCTGTTCGGTATCATCTTCAGCGTTTTCCACAGCTTCGGTAATAGCTTTGCTGCCTCCGGCAATTATGCCTACTACCAAACCGGGCGGTACGCCATAAGTAGGCGGACATTCACTGGCATCCACAATACCCAGCCTTCCGCTGGTACCGGCGCCAATATAAAAAAGGCGGCCGCCTATCAGCATTTTATCAACTGCGGCATGTACCAATGCTTCAATTTGAGGAATTACTTTTGCCACTGCAGCCGGCACAGTAGCATCTTCTTTATTAATATTGGTTAATAATTCTGTTATCGTCATTTTATCCAAATGACGGTAGTTACTTTCTTTTTCGGTTATTCTTTCAAATGCCATACCCTTATGGACTTTGTAGACTCCGGCCTGTACAAGCCTGCATGATGTACAAATCTTTGCCTGGTTATAAAATTATTTCCTTTTACCACTAAAGTTGATCCGCAGGTTGGGTGTAAATAAAATAAATTTACAAGTTTGCATGATATTTTACCAAGCCGTCCATGGGCTTTTTTAATACTTTGCCCAATTGCAACTCGTAACTGTTACACATTTCTTTCAACACATCTTTAAAGCCATACGCAACGCTGCCTATAAAATGTACCGGCAGTGTCCAGCTTTCCCTGTACTTATAAATATGATTAAAGAAAAAATCATTAAAGCCATCTTCAATAATATTTTCTACCATGTAATGCCCCCGGTTTTCGGCTAAAAAAATAGCAAAATTAGCAAGATACCTGTTGGGTAATGGTTTTTTATACACCGCATCCAGTATTTCGTAACTGGTGGTATTAAACTTTGCCACAAACCGGTCCATCAAATCTTCATCAAAAGTATTGTATAAAAAATATTGTATTACTTTTTTTCCAAGGTAAGCGCCGCTGCCTTCGTCGCCAAGCACATACCCCAGGCCGGGACTGTTTTTTATAATTTTTTTGCCATTGTAATAACAGGAATTGGAGCCGGTGCCCAAAATACAGGCAATACCTTTTTGGGTACCGCACAAAGCTTTAGCAGCCCCCATTAAATCATGATCAACGTTAATTTTTGCTTTGCTAAAAACCTGGTGAAGGGCCTTTTTTACTGCCGTAACATTTGCCGGGTTGCTGCAGCCTGTTCCATAAAAAAAAATTTCATCGGGCGCTATGCCTTTCATTTTAGGTTGCAGTTCCTCCTCTATAATTTTTTGTATTTGTGCTGCCGATAAAAAATAAGGGCTTAACCCCTGTGTTATAAAGGTTTTTTTGGTTGCTCCGTTCATCAGGCACCACTCTGCTTTGGTAGATCCACTGTCTGCAATCAGTTTTATAGCCATCAGGATTTATTATTTTAGTTTGAAGTTAGGGTTTTTTGGTTTAGGGTTTAGAAGTTTAGTATTATTCTTTACTGCATGTCTCTATGGTAAATAAAAAATTTATCTTCGCAAAATGATTAACAAAAAAGTACAGGTTTGGTTGCCATTGCTGTTTAGTATAACCATGATAGCAGGCATGTACCTTGGTTTTAAAATGCGGGATAACAATCCAAAAAGAAGTTTTTTTTTCCTTGAACGAAAAAGGCCGCTTGAAGAAATAATGGACCTTATAAAAAATAAATATGTTGATGATATTAAAACTGAAGCGTTGGCCGATACTGCTATTAAAGCTATGCTGAAAAAACTGGATCCGCATTCGGTTTTTATTCCCGCCGAAAAATTACAGGACGTTAATGAAGACCTGGCAGGCAAATTTTATGGCATTGGTGTGGAGTTTAATATTTTTGATGATACTATCAACGTAATAAATGTATTAAAAGACGGCCCCAGTTTTAAAGCCGGCCTGCAAACAGGAGATAAATTTATAAAGGTAGAAGACACCCTGGTGGCCGGTAAAAACATAGACAGTGATAAGATAAGAAAATTGCTGCGGGGAGACAGGGGCACCAAAGTAAATATAACTTTTTTAAGAGGTGCAAAACAGCAAAAAACTACTATTACCCGTGATGCTATTCCGCTTACCAGTTTAGATGCCAGTTACATTATTGGTAATGGTGTAGGCTACATCAGGTTAAATAAATTTTCGCAGCAAACTTACCGGGAGTTTATGGATGCACTGATGGATTTAAAAAAGAAAGGTCTGCAAAAATTAATTTTAGATTTAAGGGGCAATGGTGGCGGTGTGCTGGATGAAGCGGTAGAAATTGCGGATGAATTTTTACCCGGCGACAAATTAATAACTTATACCGAGGGAAAGCATGTGGCTAAAAAAGAATACCGATGCCGCCGGCAAGGACAATTTGAAACGGGTGCATTGGTAGTACTGGCCGATGAAGGTACAGCCAGCGCCAGCGAAATTTTAATTGGTGCCCTGCAGGATTGGGACAGGGCAACTATTGTTGGCCGGCGTAGTTTTGGCAAGGGCCTGGTGCAGGAGCAATTTGAATTAAGCGATAACAGCGCCCTGCGCCTGACAGTGGCGCGGTATTATACACCTATTGGCCGCAGTATACAAAGGCCTTACAATAATGGCGACAAAGCTTATTATGAAGAAGTAAGTAACCGTTTTCGAAATGGGCAAACGCAAAATGCCGACTCCGTAAAAAATGATAACAGTAAAGTTTTTAAAACCAGTGGTGGTAAAACTGTATATGGTGGTGGCGGTATATCGCCTGACTATTTTATTGCTTTGGATACTGCAGACTTCAGCCTTAATGCGGCAAGGCTTTATGCCAATAATGTGATCAGTAATTTTGCTTATACTTTTTACTTACAAAATACCGCACAGTTTAAAAATTACAAGGCGCCTTCGGATTTTATTAAAACATTTTCCTTTAGCGATAATAACTGGAAACAGTTTGTAACTGCCGCCGCAAAAGATTCTATAAATATAAACAACATCGTTGCCAAAGAAAAAACCGCTATTATTAGCCGCATCAAATCCGCAATTGCAAGGCAGGTATGGCGTAACGAGGGGTTAGTAGAAGTTTTAAATACTGAAGACAGTGCAGTAAAAAAAGCTATGGAAATATTAAAATAACAAGAAAGCCCCCTTTATACGGGAGCTTTTTGTTTAATTTTCAGCAAGAGAATTTTATGTTTTCCTGCTTGCTAACCCTGCGGCACATGCGTTTTCAATTGGATAAAGGATTATGTTTTTTCATTTGGATTGGATCAATCTTTCATTGGATATTGTACTGTAAAGATGAGCACTATTTTTTTTGCAAAAAGTAGTTAATCACCCTAATGTGATGTAGTACAATTTCTAAATACAATTATCAAATTTGGATAGTTATTTATGCAGCAGCAGTGTACAGTTAAATTAAAAAATTACCTTTGCCGCAAAACTAAAAATCCATGTGGCTGAATAATATTTTAGAAACCATTGGCGATACTCCGCTTATAAAACTTAATAAAATTACCAAACACCTGCCCTGCACCGTTTTGGCCAAAGTAGAATATTTTAACCCCGGCAATAGTATTAAAGACCGCATGGCATTAAAAATGCTGGAAGTGGCCGAACAGGAAGGAAAAATAAAACCCGGCGGTACAATTATAGAAGGAACCAGCGGAAACACGGGAATGGGTTTAGCCCTTGCTGCTTGCGTTAAAGGATACAAATGTATTTTTACCACAACCGATAAACAATCTAAAGAAAAGGCAGATATTTTAAAGGCTGTAGGTGCCGAAGTAATTGTATGCCCTACCAATGTAGAACCCGAAGATCCCCGGAGTTATTATTCTGTTAGTAAAAGATTGGCCACCGAAGTACCTAACAGCTGGTATGTAAACCAATACGATAATTTGGCAAACCGCCTGGCACATTATGAACAGACGGGCCCTGAGATTTGGGAACAGACAGAAGGAAAGGTTACGCATTTGGTAGTAGCTACAGGAACCGGCGGCACTATTGTAGGTACGGGCAAATATTTAAAAGAAAAAAACCCAAACATAAAAGTATGGGCCATTGACAGTTATGGTTCTTTATTAAAAAAATACTTTGAAACTGGTGAGCTGGATCAAAAAGAAGTGTACCCTTATATAAGTGAAGGATTTGGAGAAGATTTTGTGCCGGAGAATTATGATATGAGTGTAATAGATGCTTTTACAAAAGTGACTGATAAAGATGGTGCGATAATGGCCAGGCGTATTGCAAAAGAAGAAGGCATGTTTTGCGGTTACAGTGCCGGCAGTTGTTTACAGGGCATGTTACAATTGGGCAGTGGTCCAGATGCTATTTCTCCATTTAAAAAAGAAGATGTGGTGGTACTCATCTTTCACGATCATGGCAGCAGGTATGTAGGTAAAGTATATAACGACCAGTGGATGATGGAAAGAGGATTTTTAGAAGTAAAAACTTTTAAGGATCTTATAAGTGGAAGGGGGACTCAAAAATTAGTTACTGTTAACAGTAAACAAACTGTAATGGAAGCTATTGATTTAATGAAGAAATATGATATAGAAAATATTCCGGTGGTTGATAATGAGGACAATGTAGGATCTATATCGGAAAGTGGTTTATTCAACAAGATATTGAATAATGCAGAGATAAAAAACGACTCTATAGCGTCTGTTATGGAAAAAAGTTACCCGGAAGTGGCATTTAATACCCCGGTTGAGCGGTTAAGTTCATTTATTAATAAAGAAAATGGAGCGGTTTTAAGCAAAGATGACACTGGCTCATATCATATTGTGACTAAATACGACATTATTCAAAGTCTTTCAAAATAATTCCAGTGGCTTTTTACGATTGTTGGTAACACTGCGTCAATGCTGCATCCTGACAGGGCAGCATTTTTTTTTAAGCATTTATTTTTCCAAAACCATCGTAAAACTACGTATGCCTTTTACGTAACTGTACCCTTAAAATTGTTGAGTATCTACTAATGCAGCAGTAAATACAGAAGTTGTAAAAAAGAGCAATTACGCTCTTTGCCGCCAATTGAATCCGATGCATCTTTGTGTAAGAAGTTGATTGATAGGAATTAAATATCAATCATATCCAAAAATCCTGAAGAAGCCAAAAGAAATCAATTCAATGTTTGTGAA
>JAYURK010000027.1:0-20158 GCA_043756235.1 Ferruginibacter sp.
GGTAGGCGTACATACAGATATAACGGAACAGAGAGAGGCAATAGAAAAACTAAAAGAAAGCGAAAACCGTTATCATGAAATGATTTATTCTTCTCCTTCAATGATGGCTATTTTTAAAGGTGAAGACATGATTATTAAAATTGCTAATGATGCTATTTTGGATAGCTGGGGCAAAGGAAAAGATGTAATAGGAAAATCAGTATTCTTTATTTTACCCGAAATAGTGGAACAGGGTTTTGATAAACACTTATTGAGTGTTTATAAAACAGGCGAGCCTTTTCATGCTCATGAAACACCTGTAACAATGCTGCGTAATGGCATCAACGAATTAAATTATTACAATTTTATTTACCAGGCGCAACATAATGCCGCTGGAGAAATTGAAGGCGTAGCCGTTATTGCCAATGAAGTAACACCGCAGGCAATTCTAAATAAAAAAATAAAAGAAAGCGAAGCCTTTAACCGCACCGTAATAGAAAGCAGCCCCGATTGTGTAAAAATGCTGGATGAAGATGGCAAGTTGCAGTTTATGAATACTAATGGTCTTTGCCTTTTAGAAATAGATGATTTTAAATCGGTAAAAAACACTTACTGGTGGGATATGTGGGAACCCCATAACCGGCAAATAATAAAAGATGCTGTAACAGCTGCTAAAAGCGGAGAAAAAATTCAGTTGCAGCTTTTTGGTCCCACCGCAAAAGGCACCCCCAAATGGTGGGATATAATTGTATTACCCGTGCAGCATGATGGAGCTGATAAAAATCATAACCGCATACTTTCTGTATCAAGAGATATTACGGAACAGAAGCAAAGTGAATTGAAAGAAAAGGAATTGTTAGCCCGGTTTCAAACACTCGTAGTTCAGGCACCCGTAGCTATCTGTGTTATGCGTGGAAAAGATTATGTAATAGAAACAATAAACGAAGGAATGATAGAAATGTGGGATAGAAAAATTGAAGAGGTAATTAACAAACCAGCTTTTGATGTGCTGCCGGAGTTTAGAGACCAGGGTTTAAAAGAACTTTTAGATAACGTAACTAAAACAGGAGAACGTATTGTACTGCAGGAACTGCCGCTTACTATTAGGCGCCATGGCACAATGGAAAATATTTTTGTAAAATTTGTTTATGAGCCATTGCGTGAAGCCGATGGAAGCATTTCAGGAGTAATGGCGTTAGCCCATGAAATTACTGAGCAGGTTTTATCAAGAAAAAAAGTAGAAGCAAGCGAAAAACAATTCAGGCAAATGGCCGAATTAATGCCCCAAAAAGTTTGGACGGCTGATGCCCGGGGCAACAAAAATTACTTTAATAAAACATTGCTCGACTATGCAGGTAAATCTTTCGATGAATTAAAAGGAGCTGGATGGCAAAAAATTATTCATCCCGATGATTGGGAAAAAAATAAAGGCCAATGGGACAAATCTATCAGCACCGGAAAAGATTATGAAACAGAAAACAGGATGCTTCGTAAAGATGGAAAATACTTATGGCACCTTAGCCGGGCAGTAGCTTTAAAAGATAAAGATGGCAATATAAAAATGTGGGTAGGATCTAAAACCGAAATACAGGAACAGAAAGAACAAAAGCAGGAATTAGAAAATGCTGTAAAAAATAGAACGCAACTATTACAGGAAGCTAACAAAGAACTGGAGCAAAAAAATGAGGAGTTGGTAATTACAAAAGAAAAATTATTTTCAGAATATTCACGTAGTCTTATTGAAGCAAGCCTGGATCCATTAATTACCATCAGTACCGAAGGTAAAATTATGGATATGAATCAGGCTACAGTAAATGTAACTGGTACATCAAGAGAGAAATTAACAGGCACAAATTTTAGTGATTATTTTACCGACCCAGAAAAAGCAAAGCAGGGCTACCTGCAGGTTTTTGCTAAGGGTTTTGTTACAGATTATCCCCTAACCATATTAGATGGTAAATTAACCCCGGTTTTATTTAACGCCTCGGTTTATAAAGATGAACATGGCAAAGTGCTTGGTGCTGTTATAATAGCAAGAGATATTACCGGGCAAAAAAGATTTGAAAAAGAATTGACAGCAGCAAAAGAATTGGCAGAAATTGCTACAGCAATTGCAGAAGCAGCAAAAAGTAATGCTGAAAAAGCTGCTGCAATTGCAGAGGAAGCCGTAAAATCTAAACAACAGTTCCTCAGTAACATGAGCCACGAAATACGAACACCCATGAATGCCATCATTGGTTTTAGTAAAGTGGCGTTAAAAACTGATTTATCGGAGAAGCAAAAGGAATACTTAACCGCAATAAAAATTAGTGGCGATGCATTAATTGTTTTGATAAACGATATACTCGATCTGGCAAAGGTTGACTCCGGCAAAATAACTTTTGAACAAACGCCTTTTGCTTTAGCAGACTCTGTAACAGCAATGCTGCATTTGTTTGAACCAAAAGTGCAGGAAAAAAATATAGCATTGGTAAAAGAATACGACAGCAACTTACCTGCAGTGCTGTTAGGCGATCCAGTACGTTTACACCAAATTATTGTAAACTTAGTGGGTAATGCAGTAAAATTTACTAACGAAGGAAAAATAACGGTAAGCGTTAGTCTGCTAAGTGAAGATGAAGAAAAAGTAACTGTTGGTTTTGCAATCAGCGATACAGGCATTGGTATACCGCCAGACAGACTTGAAGCCATTTTCGAAAACTTTCAGCAGGCAACTTCAGATACCACAAGGCTGTATGGTGGCACCGGGCTGGGCCTTGCCATTTCAAAACAATTGGTAGAAATGCAGGGCGGCAAAATTACCGTAAAAAGTAAAACAGGCGAAGGTGCAGCTTTTAGTTTTACCTTATCTTTTAAAAAAACAACCGCAACAATAGAGGCTGTAACAGAAATATTAAAAACTAATGAACAGCCAAAAAATATAAAAGTCCTGGTGGCAGAAGATGTGGCACTTAATCAATTATTGATAAAAACACTTTTAGAAGATTTTGGGTTTGACTGCGAAATTTGCGCCAACGGAAAAATAGCTATTGAAAAATTACATACTTCCGCATACGATATTGTACTGATGGATTTGCAAATGCCCGAAATGAATGGGTTTGAAACTACAAAGTATATCAGGCACACCATGCATTCTAAAATTCCCATTATTGCTTTAACCGCTGATGTAACCACTGTAGATGTAGCAAAATGTAAAGCAGCAGGTATGGATGATTACATATCCAAACCTGTTGATGAAAAATTATTGTATAGTAAAATTATTAAGCTGATGGAAAAAGTACAGCCATTTAATAAAATTGTACCTGAAAAAAAAGTTGTTGAAATTAAATATACTAACCTTGAATATTTACAAAATAGCACCAGGTCCAATTCAAAATTAATGGCAGAGTTTATTGAAATTTATCTTAAGCAAACTTCATCATTAATAAACAGCATTACACAAAGTTTACACGATAAAAATTGGGAAGGGCTGCAGGCGGCGGCACATAAATTAATCCCTTCATTTTCTATTGTGGGTATGAGCCCCGATTATACTGCCATGGCAAAAAAAATTCAGGGTTATGCCGGCAAGCAGGAATACCATAACGAAATACACAACCTTGCAGTACAGTTAACAAAAGCCTGCGGCGCCGCTTGCAAAGAATTGGAAGCAGCCCTGGTAAGTTTAAAAAGTACAAACCATGAATAAAAAAACAAGCCTTGGTTCGTGTCTTCACGAACCAACCACCGCCTTGGTTCGTGTCTTCACGAACCAACTACCACGCCCTGGTTCGTGTCTCAGCCTTGGTTCTTGTCTTCACGAACCAACTGTGCCTTGGTTCGTGTCTTCACGAACCAAAAACCAGTCACAATTTTATATAACTTTTAAAAAAAAATCACATGAGTAACGATAATAAAGTAAAAATTTTTTTAGTAGATGACGATGAACTTTTTTTAAAGGCACTTGAAGTAGAGTTTTTAAATCATGCCGATTTTATCATTGAAACCTATACTACCGGCGAGCTTTGCATTGCCGGTTTAAACCACAAACCCGACGCCATTATTTTAGATTACCATTTAAACAATACGGATAAAACTGCTATGAACGGCATGCAAACACTGGATAAGATAAAAATTATAGATCCTGAAATTGCGGTTGTAATGTTATCATCGCAGGATGAAATTGAGGTGGCGGTAAATTGTATGCACCACAAGGCTTACGATTATGTAGTAAAAAGCCCCACTGCATTTTTGCGGTTGCAAAAAAATATTACTACCATTATGCACCATAAAAAATTAGAAAAACAATTAACCTGGTATATGGACAGAATGTAATGAAGTGTTAGAGATTGGTTTTAAGCGCATAGCTCAATGTCCACACCTCGCCGCTCCTGAGTATAATATTAACTAAAATGAATAAAGAATTAAAACAAACTACTCTTAAAATTATGCTTGCCGATGATGACAGGGATGATTGTTATTTATTTGAAAATGCCTTAAAGGAATTACCCCTTACAGCGTCAGTTACATTTGTGAGAGATGGCGAAGAAGTAATGAATTACCTTGATGAAAATATTGATCACCTGCCCGATGTGCTTTTTTTGGATTTAAGTATGCCACGTAAAACGGGGTATGAATGTTTAACAGAAATAAAAGAAAATAAAAAAATGGCTGTGCTTCCGGTAGTAATACTCACTACATCGTTTATAAGAAATAAAGAAATTGAAAGCAACCTGGCCAAAAATCTTTTAAAAATGGGTGCCAGGGGATACATTCGTAAACCAAGCGATTTTATACAGTTTAAACAAATTATTTATACAACACTTTGCAATATTTTTAAAAATAATAATGCTCAAAATAATGTTCACCTTGATGTAACAATAACATGAATACTTTTTTAACCTTCAATTATGGAAAATAAAAAAATGAAAATTTTGCTTGCCGATGATGACATTGACGATCGTAATTTCTTTAGCGATGCTTTAAAAGCATTACCCATGCCAACCGTGCTAACTACCGTAAACGATGGGGAACAATTGATGAATTATCTTTTAAACAATACCGGCAAATTACCGCATGTGCTTTTTTTGGATATCAATATGCCCTGCAAAAATGGCTTTGAATGTTTGGCAGAAATAAAACAACATAAAGATTTGCAAAACCTGCCCGTAGTAATGTTTTCCACCTCTAACGAACAGGATAAAATACATATGTTGTTTAATAACGGGGCAGATGTTTATATACGCAAGCCCGGTAATTTTGCACAAATGGTGCAGGTTATTCACCATGCCCTGCCTGTAGCGGCCGAAAATATTTTTAGTAATGGAAGACTAAAATATATTTTTAATGCAAGCCTTTAAACATGGTAATATTTTACTTGCAGATGATGATACCGATGATTGCGCTTTTTTTGAAGAAGCATTGGGGGATATTTTATTAACTACCAATTTTACCGCGGTACACAATGGCGAGCAATTGATGCACCATCTATTAGTGGATGCCGTAGTATTGCCTGATATTATTTTCCTGGATTTAAACATGCCCCGTAAAAATGGATTTGAATGCCTGGCAGAAATTAAACAGCACCACAAATTAAAGTTAGTGCCGGTAATTATCTTTTCCACTTCGTATGAGCAGGAAGTGGTAAATTTATTATACCATGGTGGTGCCCATTATTTTATCCGTAAACCTGCGCAATTTTCAAAATTTAAAAAAATAATCCATCATGCACTGGCTGTAATGGCCAGCGGGCATTACAGGCGCCCCGGGGAAGCGCATTTTGTACTAACCGCAGACTGAAAAGATATAACATGAAAGCAAAAAAAATAATTTCGGCAGAAGAGAAACTAAGAATTGCATATAAGGAGTTGATATTTCAAAACGATGAAAAAGAAAAAAGAGCCGCTGAGTTAAGCATTGCCAATAAAGAATTAATTTTTCAAAATAATGAAAAAGAAAAACGATCTGCCGAATTAAGTATTGCCAATACCGAATTGGCATTTCAGAATAATGAGAAGGAAAAAAGAGCTGCTGAATTAAGTATAGCTAATAAAGAACTGGCTTATCAAAATAATGAAAAAGAAAAAAGGGCTGCCGAAAAAGAAAAGCGGGCCGAGGAGTTAATTATAGCCAATAAAGAACTGGCTTTTCAAAACGATGAAAAAGAAAAGAGGGCTGCCGAATTAATTATTGCCAATAAAGAACTGGCTTATCAAAATAACGAAAAAGAAAAAAGGGCTGCCGAATTAATTGTTGCCAATAAAGAACTTGCTTATCAAAATAACGAAAAAGAAAAAAGGGCTGCTGAGTTAATTGTTGCCAATAAAGAGCTGGCATTTCAAAACGAAGAAAAAGAAAAGCGGGCCGAAGAATTGAGTATAGCGAATAAAGAATTGCTGGCCTTTACTTATATTTCAAGTCACGATTTGCAGGAGCCGCTTCGTAAAATTCAAATTTTTGTTACCATTATACTTGAAAATGAAAGTGCAAATTTATCCGAAAAAGGCAAATATAATTTTCAACGGATGCAATTAGCGGCAGGCAGAATGCAACAGCTTATTGATGACCTGCTGGCTTTTTCCCGTATTACTACCACCGAACTAAAATTTGAAAAAACAGACCTTGCAGTAATAGTAAGAGAAGTAAGAGCAGACCTGAAAGAAATGATACAAGAAAAAAAAGCAACTATTGAAATCGCAACGTTATGCCCGGCAAACATAATTCCATTTCAGTTCAGGCAATTAATGTATAACCTGCTGAGTAATGCTTTAAAATTTTCTGATCCCCAAAAGGTTACCCGTATTTCAATTACAGCCAGCATTATAAAGGGGGCAGCCGTAAATCATTCAAAACTTTCTGCAGAAAAAAGTTATTGTCACATCACGGTTAAAGATAATGGTATAGGTTTTGAACCCCGGTTTAGCGAACGCATTTTTGAAGTGTTTCAAAAGCTGCATGGCAAAGATGTGTATGCAGGCACCGGTATTGGTTTGGCTATTGTAAAAAAAATTGTAGAAAACCACCGTGGTTATATTACTGCTACCGGCAAAATAAATGCTGGTGCACAGTTTGATATTTACCTGCCGCAATTGCTATAAAGCAGTACCATAACAAACCGGTTACCTTGTATTTTAATTAATCCAATTATTTTTCCTGCTTCTTTTAAACAATTAGTTTGTAATGCTTTTTGCGGCAACAGGCGGTTAATGCATACTGCACCTAATGCAGTTAGTACAATTTTTATCAGGCATGACATTTGTTTGCAATTACAGGTAACAATACTCAAAAAATTGCAAATAAAAATAAACATGAACGTATTATTTGTACTTACCTCTCACAGCGAGTTAGGTAATACCGGAAAAAAAACTGGTTTTTGGATTGAAGAATTTGCTGCACCCTATTATGTAATGGCAGATGCAGGAGCCACCATAACACTGGCTTCTCCAAAAGGCGGCCAGCCACCGGTTGACCCAAAAAGCGAATTGCCCGAAGCACAAACTGCTGCAACAAAAAGATTTTACAACGATGCAGTATTACAGAAAAAATTGGCCAACACCATAATGTTAAGCGATATAAACGAAGCCGATTATAATGCCGTTTTTTATCCAGGCGGGCACGGCCCTTTATGGGATCTTACAAACGATAACCATTCTATAAAATTGATTGAAGCCTTCTGGAAAAATAAAAAACCCGTTGCAGCGGTTTGCCATGCACCGGCAGTTTTATTAAATGTGCTGGATGAAAATGGCGAACATTTAATAAAAGGAAAAAAGGTTACCGGATTTACCAATTCAGAAGAAGCGGCGGTACAACTTACCGACGTAGTGCCATTTTTACTGGAAGATGAATTGAAAAGTAAAGGTGGTATTTACACTAAACAACAGGACTGGGATTCTTATATTATACAGGAAGAATTATTAATTACCGGGCAAAATCCGGCATCATCAGAAGCCGCAGCCCGCTTGCTTTTACAAACATTACAGCAAGAGGAAGACTTAACTAATTAAAATCTGTAAATAATATAAAACCTTTTGGTAATTGTGTAAATTGAAATGCGATAAGTAAAGCATCTTTGTATTTTACGTAACAGGCTCTAAACTTAAAAATTTATTGTCCAAATAAAATATATGGATACTGCTGCTGCACAAAATGTTGAAATTACAAATTCCAACAACCCTGTAAACGAAGATTTACCGGCTCCTGATAAATATCTTTCAGTAATGCCGGTAAGGCCGCCTGAAAGTGACGATCCGGAAATTAATATTCAAAATATTAAAGCGTATAATAATTCTCTGGGGATATTATTAAGTAAATACTGCCATAAGCATCAAAGCACAAAAAAGTAAAGTATGATGGATAAAAAAATAAATGCTGCTGCTGAAAATGAACAGAAAGCTAAGCTTGCTGAAATAAATTATCCGGCAAGCCAGGATATATACAACAAATTAAAGAAAGAAGATAATATTGATACAGAAGATACCGCAGTTTTAAAAACAGAAAATAAAGTTGATGAGTTGCAGGAAGGAGCGGAGGTAGAAATTGATAAAGCTAACACCGGCTTAGATGTTCCGGGTGCAGAGCTGGATGACGATATGGAAGCTATTGGCAGCGAGGATGAAGAAAATAATTTTTACAGTGGCGCCGATGATAACCATATTAATAATGATGAAGACTCTGTATAGGACCCCCATTATTTACCCTCTATAAAAAAATAAAAATGAAAAAAGTTTTGATTGCTTTAGATTATGATCCTACGGCACAAAAAATTGCCGAGGATGGTTATGCACTGGCCAAAGCTATGAATGCAGAAGTGGTATTGCTGCATGTGGTTTCCGATCCTGTGTATTATTCTTCCGCCATGTATTCTCCCATTATGGGTTTTGGAGGTTATATGGGCAGCGAGATTTTGCCCACTGATGTAAACCTGCACCTTAAAGATTCGTCGTACGATTTTTTAGAAAAATCAAAATCACATTTAGGCGATGATACTATTGCTGTAATTGTAAGAGAAGGCGATTTTGCCGATGCCATAATTGCTGCTGCCACCGAAGTAAGTGCAACAATAATTGTAATGGGGTCGCACAGCCGCAAATGGCTGGAGCAAATTGTTATGGGCAGTGTTACCGAAAATGTTTTGCATAAAACAACCATACCGCTTTTTATAATACCTACAAAAAAAACGGAAACTGCCACGGAGTAATTATAATTTCATCAAGTGAAAATTTGTAAAAATGGCTGCACCTGCTAATGAAATAAAATGGTCGGTAGACCAGGCGCAAAGTGATATAAATTTTAAAGTGAGGCATTTGTTATTCTCCCATGTAAAGGGTGCTTTTAAAACTTTTGATGCCAATATATATACAAGCGGGAACGATTTTACTACTGCTCAAATTGATCTATGGATTGATACAGCTGCTATAACCACCGGCGACCAAAAACGGGATGAATATTTAAAAGGCCCGGATTTTTTTGATGCCGCAGTGCACCAGCAAATTACATTTACTTCCAGTAAAATAACCTTTACCAATTGTGCGGATGATTACGAACTATGTGGAAACCTTAGTATTAAAGGCAGTACACAACCTGTAAAATTGATGGTGACATTTGGAGGTATTTTTAAAGACAACAACGGAAACGAACGGGCCTCTTTTAGTGTAACTGGTAAATTAAACCGCAGCAATTGGGGACTTAAAGGCAACATTATTCTTGAAACTGGCGGCATATTTGCGGCAGACGAAATTAAGGTGGCCTGCGAAGTAACATTGATTAAAGCAAAAAATAAAAGTGAATTACTGCAACAGCCACTACAATATTTTTCGCATAATTTTAATTAATGGCTACTTTAAATTATTATTGCAAAATATATAACCCTAATTCAGACTGATTAAGCCTTCCCATCATCCGGCTATGGATTATTTTACCAGTAAGTTTTATTGTTAGGTAATAATATCAAAAACAACTAAACATGCATATGAATCACAAAGCAGGCGATGCCGTTGAACTGGAAAAATCTAAAGGGCATATAATAGTAGAAATAATTCAGTATCTCCCTAATGCCGTAGTTAGTAAAACTATAATTAAAAGAATTACAGGCAATATAACCGCCTCATCTTTTAGTGCTGGCGAAGAATTAGCCGAAAAAAGTTCACCTTTTGATAATTATATTCAAATAATTGACGGGGCCGCCGAAATCGTTATCAGCGATAAAGCCCATAAACTCTCTCTGGGAGAAGGTATTATAATTCCTGCACATGCAGTACATAAGTTTAATGCTAACGTACAATTTAAAATGATATCCACAGTAATTAAAAGCGGTTACGAAGACTAACAGGTTTGAGGATTTGGCATACAAAGTCATTGTATGCTCTTAAAAATTTGCGTATCTTTTGTTCCACTTTTAAATAAATGCAGGTAAACAATACATTTGAAACTCTACATTAAATACATGGTAAGCATTCGTTGCAAAATGATGCTGAAAGAAGCACTTAACGCTATGCAGCTCCATTACAGTAAAGTGGAATTGGGAGAAGTGGAGATTATGGAAGATATAACTGTAGCGCAACGGCAACAACTAAAAAATGCTTTACTGGCATCGGGTCTGGAATTAATGGATGATAAAAAAGCGGTATTGATAGAAAAGATAAAAAATGTAATTGTAGAAATGGTGCATTACACTGATGATTTGCCCAAATCAAATTTTTCTGACTATATCAGTACAAAACTTAACCACGATTACACGTATATGGCCAACCTGTTTTCCGAAACAGAAGGTACCACAATCGAGCATTATATTATCCGGCATAAAATAGAAAGAGTAAAGGAATTGATTATTTATGATGAACTGAATTTTACCGAAATTGCAAATAAATTGCATTACAGCAGTGTGGCGCACCTGAGCAGCCAGTTTAAAAAAGTTACCGGCCTTACTCCATCCTTCTTTAAAAAACTAAAATACAAAAAGCGTACACCCCTGGAAAATGTGTGACCCGATGTAAATTTTTCCCATATTGTGAAAAGTAATTGAGTAAAATAGTACTCATCAAAGAATTGTGGCGGAACGCTATTGTTACGTATTTAATTACTTTTTTAGAATTTAGCCTTTAATGTTATAAAATTACTACTAATGCTAAAAACTTATTAGTCTTGGCAAAGAGTTTGTTAATTTTGCCGTAGCAGTTAATGGAATAAAACCACAGCTGCATAATTTAAATCCCGGGTATCCTTTTATATAATTTTGAAAACTAATTTAATCAAAGTAAACGCCTAAAGAAATGAAAAGGTTAACCGTAAGCAGTTTTTCAACTGTTTTTCAAATTGCAGTAATTATTTTACTATTTAATTATCCTGTACCCTCGGTAAATAATACCACTCCCGTTATTCCATCGGGCAATAACATAAATATTATAAAGCCCACTGAAACAGATTCCAAAAACAAAAGGTCAAACATACCTGCTGCACAACCCGTTATTTTGGAACAGGGTCCTATATTATCGTTTTACAACGATTTTCAAAATTCTTCCACTAAATAATCAGCCGCTTTTATTTTTCAAATAAGGAGCATTGTAATCCATTGCGTTGCCATATTGTATTAGGCAAACCTGTCACACCATAATTTTTGGTTTGTATTTCAATGCATAAAATTTTGCTGTTTGCCAATTACGCTGGGGAATTAAATACTCGTTTAGCCCTCAATTTTCTGTGTTTATGTTGTATTACCCGTATAATATAGAAGGCACAGGAATTGTATAAATGATGTTGTTATTTTATGCAGCTGATAATTATTTGTTATCAAATTCGATTTACCATTAAAAATAAAAATTTTGGTTATTTATTTTAAAAACATTTTTAATGATGCAGGAGATTTTACATTATTTGCTGCAAGGTTTTTTAAAGAAGTATTGAGGCCACCTTTTGAGATTAAGGAATTTATTAAACAATGTTATGCTATCGGATACAAATCTTTACCGCTGGTAGCTATAACCGGATTTATTATGGGGCTGGTATTAACCATTCAATCTCGGCCTACATTGGTTGAATTTGGCGCTGAATCGTGGCTGCCGGGCATGGTAGGCCTTTCGTTGATACGTGAAATTGCCCCTGTTATTACAGCATTAATTTGTGCAGGCAAAGTATCTTCCGGTATTGGTGCCGAGCTGGGATCGATGAAAGTTACCGAACAGATAGATGCTATGGAAGTTTCGGCCATTAATCCTTACAAATATCTTGTAGTAACCAGGATACTGGCCACAACATTAATGGTTCCGCTGCTGGTAATTTTTGCAGATGTAATCGGTATCATGGGTGGTTATGCCGGTATAAATATTCACAGCGATGTAAACCTGTACCATTACCTTAATAAAGTACTGGCATCAATTGGATTTCTAGATATTTTTCCAGCCACTATTAAAACATTTTTCTTTGGATTTTTTATAGGCATGATTGGTTGTTATAAAGGTTTTACAGCAGCCAACGGAACAGAGAGTGTGGGTAAAGCTGCTAACTCTGCAGTGGTTGCAGCATCGCTTGCCATTTTTATTATTGATATGCTTGCCGTACAAATCACCGATTTATTATCTTAAAAAAATGATAACCGAAAGCGCAACTATACCGGAAAAAATTTCAATCAACAGCTATTCACCTGTTATTGAAATAAAAGGATTGTATAAATCCTTTGGACAAAACCACATTTTAAAAGGTGTGGATATTACCGTTAATAAAGGGGAAAACCTGGTAGTGCTGGGCAAATCAGGCAGCGGCAAATCGGTTACTATAAAATGTCTGGTACGTTTGGTAGATGCTGATAAAGGAACCATAAAAGTTTTTGATACTGCTATTGAACCATTGAGCAATGCCGAGCTTAACGAAATAAGGGTTAGGGTGGGTTTCCTGTTTCAAAATGCAGCCCTTTACGATTCTATGTCGGTTAGAGAAAATTTAGAATTTCCTTTAAAACGTCATTCAAAAAAATTAAACGCAACAGAAGTTGATGCTGCAGTAAGAAAAGCGCTTGACAGTGTGGGCCTGGAAGATGCTATAGATAAAATGCCTTCCGAACTTTCGGGCGGTATGCGCAAAAGAATTGGCCTGGCACGTACCCTAATTTTAAATCCCGAAATTATTTTGTATGATGAACCTACAACTGGTTTAGATACTATTACCAGCCGGGAAATAAGTGAACTGATATTGGCCATACAAAAGAAATTTAAAACTACTTCGGTTATTATAACACATGATATGGCTTGTGCAAAACTTACCGGCGACAGGGTAGTAATTTTAAAAGATGGTATAATACATGCCGAAGGCACTTACGAAGAGCTGGAAAAAAGTGATGATGAATGGGTAAGGTCTTTTTTTATTTAATTAATTTTTAAAAAGTAATAACATGAGTAAAAATCCCGGGTATCAGTGGAAGTTGGGAATGTTTGTAATAATTGCATTGGTGGCATTTGCCTTTACCGTTTATTTTGTGGGCAAACAAAAAAACTTATTTGGTTCTACCTTTTTAATTAAATCGCAGTTTAAAACAGTAAGCGGTTTAAAAGTGGGTAATAACGTTCGTTTTTCCGGAATTAATATTGGTACCGTGGACGAGATACGATTGGTTACTGATACTACAGTGATGGTAGAACTGGTAATTAGAAAAGAGATACAGCAGTTTATAAAAAAAGATGCCAAAGCAAGTATTGGTTCTGATGGATTGATGGGGGATAAGGTACTTACTATTTCTCCCGGTACGGCAAATACCGCAATGGTAAATGATGGCGATATGCTGGCAACAAAAAACCCCATAGAAATGGAAGATGTAATGGGCAGTGTAAAAACCAGTGTAGATAATGCAGGCATTATTACAGCGCAACTGGCACAGTTTAGCGCAAAAATGAATAATAATAATGGGGTGCTGTCTAAACTGATGACGGATGAAAAATTTTCGGGCACCCTGCAGAATACCTTAACCAACTTACAAACCAGCAGTAAAGAATTTGCAAAATTTACTACTAAGATAAACGATGGTAACCTGGGTAAAGCTTTAGACTCTACCATGATAAATGTAAAAAATGCCACTAAGGGCCTTAATGAAAATATGGAAGCCGCTAAAAGTAATATTTTATTAAGAGGCTATTTTAGAAAAAAGAAAAAAGCTGATGCAAAGAAAGCTGCAGCCGATGCAAAAAAAGCGGCAGCAACACAAAAGGCCCAACAGAAGAATGGCAAAACAACAGCACCTGTTGTGATTAAAGACAGCATCAAATAAAAAACCAATCATTCATTAAAAATAAGCTGCTCATCTTCCAAAAGAAAATATTGCAGCATCATCGTTTTTTTTGCCGGTGATAATATCCGTTAAAATTTCTGCAGCTATCAAACTAAAGGTAATACCATTGCCGCCAAAGCCCAATGCAAAAAGGCTGTTGGGTAATTTTTTATAATTGCCAATATAAGGCAACCCATCTTTAGTAGCACCAAAAGTACCGGCCCAGCTAAACTCGGGCTTAAAAATTATTTTTGGAAAAACTTTATTAAAATCTTTAACCAGCTGTTTTATTTTTACGGGTAATAAGGCATCACGTTTTGCAGGGTCATAAAATTCTTCATCGCGGCCACCAATTAAAATCCTGCGGTCTTTTGTACTTCGCATGTATAAATAAGGATCAGCCGTATTCCATAACAGCACATCGTCTTTCCAGAATTTTGTTTTTTCGTTGGCCTGCTCACTGGTGCAGGCGTAAGTGCTGTGCAGGTCAACAATTTTTTTGTCTACGTATTGCACCGCTTCGTAACCGTTAGCGTAAACCAGTTTTTTTGTTTTTACTGTACAACCATCTTCGGTAATTAAGGTAACCCCTTTTGCATGGTGCTTAATATTTACGATTGTAGTTCTGTCGAACACCTTTACACCTTTTGCTTTAGCAAATTGCAATAAGGCATGTGTAAAAGAATAGGCATTGGTTTGTGCCCCGGCGTTAGATAAAATGGCGCCAGGCCCATCAATATTAAATTGTTTTTTTAGTTGTTGTTGAGTAAGGTATTTTACTTTAAACCCGTTTTCTTTTCTTATAGCAAATTCTGTTTGTAAAAATTTTTCATCTTTTTTAAATGCAGCATAATACAAACTTTTACTGAATTCAAAATCGCTGAATTTTATTTTTTTTGCAATGTTGCCCAGGCTGGTAATGGCATTGGCACAAAGCTGGTAACTGCGTACTGCATTTTTTAAACCCACCAAATGTTGCAGTTCGCACAATGGGGTATCAATTTCGTATTGTAACAACGAGGTACTTGCACAGGTGCTGCCCAAACCAATCGTTCGGGAATCTATTACCATGCAGTCAACGCCGGCATTTATTAAATGATAAGCCATCAATGCCCCCGAAATACCTCCACCCATAATAACAACATCAGCACAGCATGACTTTTCTAAAACAGGAAAATCAAATGGTAAACCATGTTTTGCTAACCAGAAGGGATAACCCGAACGTAAATTCATTTTTAATTTATTTAAACTTTAAAACTGTTGCGGTTTTTAAACAATGCTGCAAAGTATTTTTTACCTCAACTTTTAATCCTAAATCCCTGAATGTGGAATTTTTGCTACACCTTATCAGCGTACAATACAGGCGTTATAAAAATTATACACTTTTTTTCACACAGCCCTAAGGGTAATTACCAGTTGTTTCCCTTAGGAAAACAAAAAATTATATAACACCGCAGCAATTTATCTAGCATTACGGGCAATAATAGGTCTAAACTTTGCAAACAGTAAAAAAAACATATTTATGCCTATACTTAACATCTTTCTTGCAGTACCGCTGCTAAATGTATTAATTGTACTAATTGTAGTAGGAGTTATTCTTTGGTTGATTAATACTTACATACCAATGGATCGTAAAATAAAAAGTATTCTCAATGTGGTGGTGGTAATCATTGTAATAGTTTGGTTGCTTAAAGCATTTGGTTTACTTAGTTCATTATCTTCTCTTAATGTTTAAAAGAATAGTTTTTCTTTTAAGTATCATTTTTTTATAAAATAAAATAATCAAGTTTATGAAAACCAAAAATATTGTAACACTGGTAACTATTGTATTGGGATTAAATATAGCAGTACCAATGTATGCACTGGCGCAAACTGCACCATCTAAGTACGACATGAAAAAAGATGGAGACGGCGATGGTGTAAAAAATAAAAGAGATAAATGCCCCAGTACACCACCCGGCGTAATGGTAGACGGTACCGGTTGCCCTGTAGATACGGATAAAGATGGCGTAGCAGATTATTTAGATAAATGCCCTACTTTACCAGGCTCCGAAGGAATGAATGGTTGCCAGGATAAAGATAAAGATGGCGTAAGCGACGTTGATGATATGTGTGCTGATGTACCGGGATTACCAAGATTTAAAGGCTGCCCCGATAGCGATGGCGATGGCGTAGAAGATTCAAAAGATAAATGCCCCAACGCAAAAGGTATGGATATTTTTAAAGGCTGTCCCGATACTGATGGCGATGGTGTAGAAGATTCAATGGACAAATGCCCCGATACTAAAAAAGGAATTAAGGCTGATGCCAACGGATGTAATGCTGATACCGATAAAGATGGTATAACAGACTCTGAAGATAAATGCCCCGATACTAAAGCAGGCGTAAAAGTAAACAGTACGGGTTGCCCTGCCGATACTGACAATGATGGTGTGGCAGACAGTGATGACAAATGCCCAACTGTGGCTGGCGATATTAACAATAACGGTTGCCCCACACCGGTTGTTGTAAAAAAAGAAACGCCAAAACGTTTGCAATTTGCAACCCGCCGCATTAATTTTGTAACGGGTAATGCGCTTATAAAAGTATCAAGCAATCAAATGCTGGATGAAGTGGTAAGTATATTGAATGAATACCCGGATTATAATTTGCGTATAAGCGGCCATACTGATGCCATTGAAAAAAATGGTACTGTGGTTTCGCAGAACAGGGTAGATGCTGTTAAAGCATATTTACTAAGCAAAAATATTCCTGAAAGCAGGTTGGTTATTTCCAGCTATGGTAAAACAAGGCCTTTAGCATCAAATGCAACTGTAAGTGCAAGGGCACAAAACAGAAGGGTAGAGTTGGAGTTTTACGTTAGGTAATTATTAAAATATTGAGCAAGAAGAGTTAAGCAGTGTTTTGGGTTTAACTCCGGGCTGTTGCAAAACAGCCCGTTTTTTTTAAGCAAAACACAGCACTACCAATAAAAAATGCAAAGCATGCTTTGCATTTTTTATTGTTTTGAAACTGAAATTATTTTAAAAAATGCGGTACCAAATATCAGTATGCTGATGTGTGAATTATGTAAGAATATTTATAAACCTTGTAACAGTTTTTAAATATAAAAAAACAACTTTGCATTTTATTTTATACGTAGATCAATAATTTTGAATAAAATTATTAATAGTAATGATTAATCAATTACAAACCAAAGCAGCTGCTGAAATTCTGGATTTAATCCAACTCAACAGTTACGATGGTTGGATGAAATTATACGATACTTATGCCCCAATGCTATACGGAGCATTGTTGCAAATTACCGGCGACGAAAAAACCGCAGAAATAATTTTAGTAGAAGTATTTAGCAGTTTAAAGGAAAATCCACAATTACTGATGACTGATAAGCCATTGTACATTTCCCTGCTGCACCAGGCCAGCGCTACCGCTAAAAATTATTTAGACCAAAATAAATCAAGCTTTCCTGCACCTTTAGATTCAATGTTCCCGCTCACACATTCTTTGCTGTTTCATCCTGCTACTTTAAAATCAGTTGCCGATTCAAACTCCACTACCGAAGCAGCCATAAAAGAAAAATTGCAAAAGGAAGTAAAAGAAATAAGAACTAAATGCAGCCCTGATTTTAAATTATTTGCAGTTTAATGTAACAGATTCTCATTCATTTTTCCAGTTGCTGTACCTGTTAAACAATGTGTGAATCTTATAATAATTATCCATAATTATGTAATGCTTTTGTACAATAATATTTACATCTTTACATTGTTGTAAAAAAAGATCAAAGCAAATTTTATTACGATGAAAGATACTGCGGCTATACCATTTACTGTAAAAGAAAACCGCACTCAATTTTTTGATACTGCCGCCTTTAATAAATTACTTGCATTTCCAGAAAAAAAATTACTTATCAATAAAGATCAAAAAATTACCGATAGTCCACAAACCGATCTGGAAAAAAAGAAGCAGCATTTTTGCAATATTTTTTAAACCGCATTTTTTAATCCCCCTTTTTAAGCTTTACCGGCACTTATAATTACTATTATGGTATCGCACTTAGTACACCATTAAAATTACTTTACCATGGGAAATATATTATACATAGCTGCTGCTATTCTCATATTTTTTTGGCTAATAGGATTTTTTGCCTTTAAAATGGAAGGATTTATTCATGTATTATTGGTAACGGCTGCTATAAGCATAGTATGGCGGTTGCTGGAAGCCAAAAAAATGGCCGAAGATTAAAATTGAATGTAGCGCATATTATAAAACTGTTGCTACAATTAAAGGATGCAGGGTTTTGGGATAAAAAGGTTTGTGCATGCACAGGCCTTTTTTTATGTGCCAGAAAAAAATAAGGGGCCAGGATAAAAATCCAGCCCCGTTTTAAAATCCAATATCCTATGAAAAACCAGTTCAAAGATAAAATAATGAAGTGTTATAAATGTTACACAGTTAGGTTTATAAATTGCAAAATTTACACCCTAAAATAATGGTAGGGTTAAATGCAGGAAGCCTTGATAAAAATTTATCGGGCTATAAAAAAAAGCAGACAGTCTATTTTGTTTTCCACCGGCCACTTTTTAAAAATATAAATGCCATAATAAAAATGGTTACCCAGTACACAATTTCATTACTCCAGGCCATAGCTAAAGAAATATAGTGCAGCTTCATAAAAAACCAGGTGTATATAAGATAAACGGTTATAGCCACTATTTCTATCAGTAAATTTATTTTTGTTTTTCCAGTGCCGGTTACGCCATTTAGCCAAATGTTGGCTACACTCATAAATAAGATTCCTATCGATACCACCCTGGCAACGGGAATACCTGCAGCTGCAAAGGCTTCATCTTTTCCAAACAAACTAAAAAATGTTCCTGGAAAAATATTCAGCAAAATTACCATGATGCTGCAAAACCCAATACTGAGCAACATAATTTTATTAATGGCAAGCAAAATTTTATCTTCTTTTTTTTGCCCCATTAAATTACTTACCACCACATTGCAGGTGCTGGCAAATGCCCATACAAAAACGCCGGCAAGGCCAAACACATTACGCATAACATTGCTGATGGCTTTATCCATTGCATTACCGCGGCCCTCAATTAAAAAGAAAAATATTAACCAGGTAGTAACACTTATAACATATTGCATCACCAGTGGCGCCGATACTTTTATAATGGCTTTGCTGATAGCTTTGTTATATAAAAAATTTTGCAGCAGGGCATATTTCTTTTTTAATCCGGTTTTGTACAATACCAGCAGCACCACTAAAAAACCAATAGCCTCTGCAATTACAGAAGCTACTGCAGCACCATTAAAACCCAATGCCGGAAAACCAAAACGGCCCTTGATTAATAAATAATCAAGTATAATGTTTACACCAGCTTCGCAAATAAAACCAATCATTAAATACCGGCTGTTGAGCGATGCCACTAAAAAAGCATTACCGGTTTGAAAAAGAAATAAAAAGGGGAGCCCTAAAATGCGGATGCGTAAAAAACTAATCTCCTGCGGGTATGCATCCGCAGCTGCAACAGATTTTAAAATAAAAGGCGCTGCAAGCCAGGTAAATAAAATGCCCACTAAAGCAAATTGCAGGCTGATGCGTATGCCCTGTGCTAAAATTATTTTGAAGGCAGCAATATTTCCACTGCCGGCATGATTGCTGAAAACAGATTGCATGGCATTATTTAAACCATGACCGGCTACTGCAAATATTAAATAAAAAACACCGGTTATGCCGGCATTGCCCAGGGCTTCGGTACTAAGATCGCCTAAAAAAATGCTGTTGGTAAGCATATTAATTTGCGGTATCAATATGGCTAAAGTAATGGGCAGGGCAATAGACAAAATTTGTTTATTGGTAACTTTTACTTTTAAATCGTGGTTTATTGCTGCACTTTCCATAAAGTCAACAAAATTATCTTATTTTGCCTGCCGAAAATCATA
>JAYURK010000028.1:0-20112 GCA_043756235.1 Ferruginibacter sp.
CTTTTCATGCGTTTTGATTTGTCTTGGTTAGGTAGACTTACCTCAATAAGCGTTAAGTTTAAGGTTGTTGTGTTGTAAAAATAGTAGTTTTATTGAAACGAACCATCTTTTTATAAAATCTTGTTAAAAAAACTCAATCTAAAGATAATTTATTTTATTAATCCAAATGTATTTAAAATGATATTGCTAAACAAACGGTATTCAGCAGGGAATTATTGTACAATAAATATAAAAGCAACACAATGTTATACCAGCGTTTTAAAATATTGCCGGTATTTAAAATATACAGGCACAAAAATTTAATATCTTCTGCAAAATTTGGCTTTAGTAAAACCACCGGCTCCTGGATAATTTGGTGTTTAATAAAACTAATGGGGCAATAACTATTTTGAGCATAGTATTTGATTGTAGCTGTAAGTCTGGTTATCTTATTAATTTTTTTGGGGCTGCAATAAAAAGTTGCTAATAGTGTTAATAGTAGAGCAGTAATTTATATTAAGCACTGCTGTTAAAACGGTTTATAACATTTGTATATCGTTTAAAGTATTTATATTCGCAGCCAATACACCCCAAATACAATAAATTAGAAAACCTTTCGTTAAACAATTTGATAAACGAACGAATATGTCAAAATTATTTTCAAGTAAAAATTTAGTAATTGTTGTAGCTGCTGCTTTTTCTTTAAGCGCCTGTAAAAATGGTGGCTTATTTAAAAAGAAGAGCGAAAAATCATCTGCCACCGGATGGAAGTACGACGATAAAAACATGGGTAACTTTCATGTGGCAAAAGTTAAATATCCCAAAGCTGGTCCGGGCCTTGTTTTTGTACAGGGTGGTTCGTTTGTAATGGGGGCAAAAGATGAGGATGTAATGGGCGACTGGAATAATGTTCCCCGCAGAATTACGGTACCTTCTTTTTTTATAGATGAAACTGAAGTGGCCAATGTGCACTACAGGGAATATTTATACTGGCTGGAAAATACTTTTTCTGGCGATACCTCAATTATGCGGAATGCTTTACCCGACACTTTGGTTTGGCGTGAAGAGTTAGCCTATAACGAACCTTACGTAGAATATTATTTCCGTTTTCCTTCTTACAATTATTATCCTGTAGTAGGTGTTACCTGGCAGCAGGCGCATGATTTTTGTATCTGGCGTACTGACAGGGTTAACGAATTAAAACTTATAGAAAAAGGATATTTAAAAAAAGATGCCGCCAAGAAAGAGATGAAGGGTGCTGGTGCGGATGCCTTTAATACTGAAACTTATTTAATGGCGCCCGATTTAGTACAGAGCAGGAATAAACCTAAAAAATCTGATTTAAAAGATGTGAATGGTAAACCAAGAGGTACTGTTCGTATGGATGACGGTATACTTAATATGGGCTACCGTTTACCCACAGAAGCAGAGTGGGAATATGCCGCTTATGGTATCTATGCTCAAAACCCTTCTCCCCGTAAAAAAGAAGGTAAGGGGGGCGAAGAATTATTAAGCAATCAGCAAATATATTCATGGAGCAATAACCCCAATGGCTTACGGGATAACCGCCGTGGTAGCTGGCAGGGTAAATTTTTGGCCAACTTTAAGCGTGGTAGTGGCGATAACATGGGAGTTGCCGGTGGTTTAAATGACCGTGCTGCTATACCGGGTAATGTAAAATCGTTTTACCCCAATGCTTTTGGATTATATAATATGAGTGGTAATGTTAGCGAGTGGGTGGGTGATGTGTACAGAGCAATGACACCAACTGATGGGCAGGATTTTAACTACTTCCGTGGTAACAAGTTTCAAAAATATTATAAAGATGCAGCCGGTGAATATGCAAAAGACAGTGTGAATGGCGTTGAAGTTAACCGTTTGAAAAAAGTGGATATTTCTGATGAAGAAGTTAAAAACCGCAGCAACTACCAAAAAAATAATGTTATCAATTATTTAGATGGTGATTCTTCAAGTGGTGTTTATTATGGCTACGGCGTTTCATCTTTAATCAACGATCAATCAAGAGTGATTAAGGGTGGCAGCTGGAACGACAGACCTTATTGGTTATCACCTGGATCACGCCGATTTATGCAGGAAGATCAGGGTGCAAGCACTGTAGGCTTCCGTTGTGCACAAACTTATCTTGGCCCGCCCGAAGGACCTGGCTTTAAAGAAGGAAATATTTTTGGCAGCAAAAAACAGAATTCAAGAAAAAAGAAAAAATAATTTTAATTTATACTTTGAAACCTCCTGATAAATTTCAGGAGGTTTTTTTATTTTAATTTTTATCAGCTTCTATACTATTTTTGAAAAATGCAAATTGAAGAATTATACAAAATATTTACAGCGCATCCATCTATACAAACAGATACCAGGAAATTACAACCCGGCGATTTATTTTTTGCCTTAAAAGGCCCCAGCTTTAATGGAAACCTTTTTGCACAACAGGCATTAACAGCAGGTGCAGCATTTGTAATCGCTGATGAAAAAACGGGTATTGATGATGACAGGATTGTAATAGTTGAAGATGTGCTGACCTCCCTGCAACTATTGGCAAAACATCACCGCCTTCAATTTACAATACCATTTATAGCCATTACCGGCAGCAATGGAAAAACCACCACTAAAGAATTATTGCATGAGGTGTTAAGCAGTACTTTTAAAACTTATACCACCGAAGGCAATCTTAATAATCATATCGGCATACCCATTACTATTTTAAAAATAAAAGCTGATGCTGAAATAGCACTGATAGAAATGGGTGCCAATCATTTAAAAGAAATTGAAAGCTATTGCCAGTTTACTTTACCTACGCATGGTTTAATTACCAATTGCGGCAAAGCGCATTTAGAAGGATTCGGTGGCGAGGAAGGCGTAAGAAAAGGTAAAGGAGAACTGTTTGATTATTTAAGAGTCAACAATGGTACTGCATTTATTATGAGTGATTACGATTACTTAAAAGAAATGAGTAAGGGCATCGGCGCAATACAAACATACGGCACACAAGCCGCTGCTGTTATGGGACATGTTGAAAATAGTTCCGGATTTTTGCAGGTTGCCGTAACAAAAGGCGCTGCCATTAAAATAATAAAAACACAATTGGTTGGCGAATACAATTTACCCAATGTATTGGCCGCAGTGGCTGTAGGAAAATATTTTAAAGTGCCTGATGAAAAAATATTATCCGCATTAGAAAATTACTCCCCATCTAACAGCCGGTCGCAACTTTTAATAAAAGGAAATAACAAGATAATATTAGATGCTTATAACGCTAACCCTACAAGCATGAAAGCAGCCATTGAAAACTTTGCAAAAATGGAGGGCCATAATAAAATATTATTACTTGGCGGCATGATGGAATTAGGAGAACAAAGTATACCCGAACACGAGGCTATCATTAAAACAATCGACCAATACAAATGGCAGGCTGTTGCGCTTGTTGGCGGCGATTACAGTAAAATTAAACACAGTTACTTAAACTTTGAAAACAGTACAACTGCCAAAGCATGGTTAGCAGCACAGCATGTAGAAAATGCACAGCTATTAGTTAAAGGCAGCAGGAGTATGCAGATGGAGAAAGTTATTGAATAAAAAGAGGGTTTCAATTTATGTAACTGAAACCCTTTATAAATTTAATTTTCAGGGACGTAATATATGTTTTTGCTCAAATTTTAAAATGTATACCTTATACCCAGGCCACCTACATTACCGTAAAAGCCGCGGCCGGTTCCAAATTCAAAAGAAGGCTGCCAATCTAAAGAAAGATTTAAAGGAGCTTTATTAATTTTATAATCTAAGCCTAATACTCCATCTATGCCCACAAAAGCTCCATCACCATCTCTGTATTTATTATTATAAAATCCTACGTGAGCACCAGGACCGATATACCATTTTAAGCCCGGAGCGCCGTTTATGTCAAAATGCAATTCATACAAACCAGTTATCCTTACTCCCCTGTTCCAAAAATAAGCTATCCCTTCTACTGCCCTGTTCTGTTTAATAAAATGCTTTAAAGTTATACCTGCGCCATCTAAAACTTTTACGCCTAACGCCGTGGTGTAGTCTCTGCCCATACTTTGTGCAATGGCAGCAGAAACTGAAATACCAATAAATAAAATAGAAAGTACAATAGTTTTTTTCATACTCATGTTAGCGCCGTGATTTAATTAGACTCCGGATTATTTGGAATCCTTTACGTTTTAAGCCGTCGGAATTTTTTGCAACGGCACTGGCCACACCTAACTCAATAATTGTACCAAAAAGGCGCCTGAATACATTAGTAGATTTGCCTACCAGTATTTTTTTACTGATAACGCCTGCGCTTATACCAAGTGATGCATCCACCACATTACCGGCAATCTCCGGAGATTTTAAAATCTTATGAAATGTATTTTTTATAAAGTTTACCGGTTTTAAACTTTCGTAGGTATCATGAAATTGCTCCACTAATAAACCTTTCTTTCGTAATTGTTCCTGTTGTAAATTAGCAATAGCATCTTTTAATTCCACCGAGCTGTTGATTTCCATAAATTTTAATTAAGCATTTTTTTAATTAACTTATCATACATTGGTTTTTTTATCCAGTTGCTTCTAAAGGCATACAGCATTGCAGCAATTATAATATAAAAGCCGCTAACAATAAAAAAGCCGTAGTGCATTTTACCTAACAAATCTCCAATCCAAATGGCGATGCCGATATTTAAAATAAGCACAATTAAAGCTACAATTAGTGCAATAATAAACCTGGAAATTAAAGAAGAAGTAACATCCGAGGTAGTATTTACTGCCTGCAGTTTTAATAACTCCATCCTTGTCTCTAAATAATCGCCTGTTCTTTCAAATAAGGCTTCCAGCGAATTGGTGTTGTTTTCCATTAAACTTAATTTTTAATAAAATGACTACGGCTATTTTGTAATTTAAGATAAAGTATGTTTGGCTTCATTTTTAAAAGCTCCCATTTTATCTTTTCCTGAATCAATTAATTTTCCGGCTTCGTCTTTAGTATCCTCATACTGGCTGGCCAGTTCGTCTACCATACTGTTCATCTTGTTTTTAAAACTGTCTCTTAAATCCTGGCCTTTTTTAGAAAGCTTTTTTCTGGTTTCAGTTCCTTTTTCAGGAGCAAATAAAATACCTAATACAGCACCTGCAGCAGCACCCAATAATAAACCTGATAATAATTTTCCTGCACTCATAATTGTAAATTTTAAAATGAATAATTAATTTTTGCTATTGCTTTATACTAAACTAAAATGCTGCCAAAAAAAATATATTTCTGTAAAAACAGTAATAATCATTAGTATAAGTTGTATAAGCCAAATGCTGCTGGTAAAAAGTTGTGTGCTGCCTTAAATTTTCGTGTACTAATTTCTACAAATGGGGAAATAAGCGCCAGAATAATAATAGTTTTGGAAATACAAACTTCTATCAAAAATTAAAAAGCCACCCGTATTATTTACAGATGGCTTATTTAGCCGGTACGGCAGCTATAATTTTTTATTTTAAATATCTTCTTAAAGTCCAGGCAATGGTTTCATGTTGCTGAATAATTCCGGTTAAAAAATCGGCAGTTCCTTTATCCTTAAAGGTATCTTCGCATGTATCAATATTTTTCCTGATTGTTTTAATAACTGTTTCATGATCGGCTAAAAGTTCTTTAATCATACTTAACTGATCAGGATATTTTCCCGGGGCTTCTTTTAATGTGGTAAGCACTGCAAACTCTTTTAAAGTACCAATCGTTGGCGCCCCTAATTTATTAATCCGCTCTGCAATTTCATCAATGGCTTCTTCCAGTTTGTTGTACTGGTTTTCAAAAAGTTTATGCAACTCCATAAAACTTTGCCCGTTAACGTTCCAGTGAAATTTTCTGGTTTTAGTATACAGCATATATGCATCAGCTAAAACAACCGATAACATATCAGTAATACCTTTTAAGTTCTTGTCTGTTATTCCAATATCTGGTTTCATTAAATTTTGTCTGTTGCGTTATTAATTGCTAAACCTCAGGTTGTTCAGTAACCTTATCTTCATAAAAGCACATTGTGCTGCATATAACTGGTATGTAATAATATCTTTAAGATTTTTATACGGAAAATATTCCTGCAGTGCCTCCTCGTAAAATTTGCTGAAATAACTTTCGCAGTTATTACACAAAGCTATTATCTCGTCTCCTTTTGCAGCACCTGCCTGCTCATAAATACTGGCTTCAATTTTAGTCCAGATATTTTCATCATTTTCGGTGGGCATATTAATATGCAGCAGATTTAATTGCTCACTTATCTCTTTGGCATATTGCTTACTTTCCACCGCAACAGCCATCATAGCAGTTTTTAAATTTGCATTATCCACTTCTTCTGCCACTGCATCAAAGCCTTTATTTACCTGGCTTAAAAAAGCCACCAGGCTTTGCAGTTTATTTCTTAATGAATTATTAATGTATACTACAGCTTGCATCGGTGTATTTTTTTACGTAACCATTATCGCATTGTTGCCCCGGTATATTCTTTCATGGTATCTAAAACAGTTTTAATACCATTTACATGCTGCTCCAGAATAATTGTTGCAGCATAATCATGTTGCACGTTTGCCAGTGCCAGCTGGTAAGTATACAAGGCTGTTTCCTCGCCTTTAATACAGGCCTTAATAATATTTTCTTTTTGCCCAAATTTAAAGGCTGCTTTTAAGTCTCTCCAGGTACGGTATAACAAGCTTAACGTAAAATCATCGGTATCAGAATGGGCGCCTGTTTGGTAAACCAGTTGTTTTAAATCGTTAATGTATCTGCCTTTTTGGTAACCAAATCTTTCAAATAATAAGGCCAGCACATCATCTTTAATTTTTTCTGCAGCAGTAAGATATCCTCTCTTTGCATCTTCCATAATTGCAATCAGGTGAAAAATGGGCTGCCCGGGAGTTTCAGTATTTTTTCTCATGATAAAAAGTTATTTTTATAAACCCATTAAAACAAGACAATATTTATACCATGTTTTTTGGCTTGATATTTATATAATAATGTTGTGCCCGGAAGTATCTTTTACAATTTGGTGGGGAGAATTTTCTACAAGAAGTAATTAATTATATGATAAAATCTTTAAAAGAGCTGGCTTTCGATTTTAGGGTAAAGGCTGGTTACACTTCGGCATTTGTACTTTTATTGATCTCCTATATTTTAACCCTTTATGGCAACAATCAATTGATGAAACAAACTGCCTGGGTAAAGCAAACTAACGAAATAATAAGAAACCTGGAAAGTTTAGCTTCTGGTATTAAAGATGCAGAAACCAGTTTGAGGGGGTATGTAGTAACAAAGGATAGTAGTTTTTTATTACCCTATAAAAAAAGTTTTACTGTTTTGGATAATGCTTTTGTAAAACTGAACAGGGAAACCTTAGATAACGATACGCTACAAAAAAATCTAAAGCAACTTAGTAATCTCATCAATAATAAATATGAAATACTGAAGTTTGCCATTGACTATTACCCAAAAAATAATTTCCAGTATACCGATACTTTGTTAAAAAGCACTTATAAAGGCAATGCATTGATGGATAATATCAGGTTACTTATCACAGAAATGCAAACCCATGAAGAGTTATTACTGCAATCCCGTACCAATGAGTTAGCCGCCAGGTATAAGGCACTAAATACAATAATAATCACGTCAATTGTATTTGCATTAATTTTTGCCATTTTTGGTTTTTATACCTACCGCAGAGAGTACAAGGGCCGGTTAGCGGCCGATAAAAAAGTGGACGATTACCAGGCAGAATTAAATAAACGGATAGCCGAACTTGATAACGCCAATAAGGAATTGATACTAATGAAACGAAGTGAAAAGTTTGCCGCCACAGGCCGTATTGCACGTACCATTGCCCACGAAGTAAGAAACCCATTAACAAATATTGACCTTGCTGTTTCGCAAATAAAAAATGATCTGGACGCAGGTGATGAAAATACTAATATGCTTTTTGAGATGGTTAACCGAAACAGCAAACGCATTAACCAGTTAATAAGTGAGTTGTTGAGTGCTACCCGTTTTGCAGAGTTGAGTTTTGTATCTGTTTCCATTAATACTTTACTGGATGAAGCGTTGGTAATGGCTAAAGACCGGATAGATTTAAAACAGATAAAAATTCATAAACAATACAGTGCCGACATTTGCAATATTGCAGTAGACCCGGACAAAGTTAAAATTGCTTTTTTAAATATTATAGTTAATGCTATTGAAGCTATGGAAGCACATTCAGGTGTTTTGCAAATAAATACCCGTGGCGAAAATGAAAAGTGTGTGGTAGAAATAAAAGATAATGGGTACGGAATTTCAGAAAGTGAATTGAATAATTTATTTGAGCCCTATTTTACAACAAAAACAAATGGCAACGGATTAGGCCTTACCAATACACAAAATATAATTTTAAACCACAAAGGTTTTATTGGTGTAAACAGCAAACCCGGCGAGGGTACCACTTTCACCATTAAGTTTGATTTTACTACTCCAGGGTAGGAGGCTTTACGGGTGCCGGTGATTTAAATTTATGCCCTATACTTTCTAATTTTAAATAGATTTTATTTTTTTTATGGGCCGTAATATCATCACCCAACAGCAAACCCCAGGGTTTTAATTCCTCTACCCTGTCGCAAATAACTTTTAAAATGGCTATTGCCGGGATAGATAAAAACATGCCAGAAACACCTGCCAAAGCACCACCGATTAATACACCTAAAATGGTAATGAGTGCATTTATTTTTACTTTAGAACTAACAACCTTAGGCATAATAATGTTGTTATCAACAAACTGCACCACGGTTAATATTACCAGCACCCAAATAATATCGCTGATGTTTGTAGAAGAGGTTAGTGTAATTAACATGCAAAAAACTGAAGCTATCATCATACCGATATAAGGGATCATATTTAATATTGCAGCAAATACGCCTAAAAAAACTGCATATTCAATGCCCACAATAATAAACCCCGTGGTATTAATGGTAGCAATTATGCCCATTTCAATAATCAATCCTGTCATATAACCCTGTACTATCGATTTGGATTCCTGCAGAACTTCTATAACCTTGGGCTCATGTTCGTTTTTAAAAACCGCAACAATAAATCTTTTAATCATGCTGCGGTAATATAAAATAAGAAAGGTATAAACAGGCAGCAGTATTAAAACCAGCAGCGCTTGGGTAACAGATAAAAAAGTAGTACCCAAAATTCCACTGCCAGAACTCTTAATTTTTTCTGTTGCATTATCTATTAAATTAGATTGTTCAATTTTGGTAAGATTAAATTGCTGCGTTACCCAGGTTTGTAAGGTTTTAGCATGATCGGCCAAATGTTTTTTTATAGCCGGAATATCATTCATAAACTTTACAATCTGCGAAGACAGAAAATAGATTACGGCACCAGAGATTAATATGAAAAGAGAAATAGAAATAATAATTGCTAACACCCTGGATACGCCCTTGCGTTCTAAATAATTATTTAACGGAAGTAAGAGAACAGCAATGAGGATGGCAAAAGCCAGCGGGATAATAATGTCCTGCCCTATAAATATTATTAATGCAATCAAAGAAAGCATTAATAATATTAAGGACAGTTTTATGTAAAAAGGATTTGATTTATTTTTTAATACCATGCTATAAAATTATTAATGCTTAGTGATTAAACAAAAACTGTTTATGCAGCACAGCAAATGGAAACAAAACAATTCTTATCAGGCATTGCCCCTGATAACTTTCAAGATTACAGCAATAACTGCTATCACTAATAAAATATGAATTAAACCGCCGGCCTGATACCCTAAAAAACCAATGGCCCATGCAATTACTAAAACTACAGCGATCAAATACAGAAGATTTCCCATAAAAATAAATTTAATTGTTAAGAATAAATTATAGTATTAAAAAACTCTGCCAAGTTTAATAAAAAGTTAAAACAAGTATTAAATCTTCACTATAATTTATATAATTAAGATTAAACAAAATAAAACAGGGAAAAAAAATCTACAACTAGGGGAAAAAAGATCTAATGTACAATCTGATCTACGGTTTGATAAATGATATCCCGGGAAAATGGCTTTGCAATAAAAAAGTCGGCACCTTCGGCTAATGCTTTCCGTCTGTCGGTAGGGGTGTCGTAGGCAGTTATCATTATAATTTTAGTAGCGGGGTACTTTAGTTTGATATCATGTATAAAACTAACCCCCATACCGTCTGGCAGGTGGTTATCTAAAAAAATAAATTCAGGGGTGTGAATTGCCAGGGCCTGCTTTGCCTCACTGAGAGAATTTACATAATTTGTTTGAATATTCTTGTTACGAAGAATGCCGCTTAAAAGGTAACAGATATCAATTTCATCATCAATTATTAGAGCCTTCACGTTTATTTTGTTTAGCAGCAACATGTATCAAATTAATACACTTCACTTTATATTAACTAGTTTAAAGCAATTTTATTGCCAATAATAATGTAAAGCGTAATCATTTACAATTTTGTACAAGCTCTAAATTTACGATTGCGCAGTAGACCATTTTCCCCGTATAGGGTAAAAAAATATACACACCTGCGGTAAAGGCTATTAAAAAGCTGTAAAACAATGTAATTAAATATTTGGCAAGTTTTTTTCAATATAATAATTATACTAATATAGAATGTACAATAACCTTTCAGAAAAAAAATTTCAAATTCAGGTTTCGGTTTCGAATAAAATGGGTTTACAATAAAGCTTTGGGCAAATTTGTAAACCTATTTTTTTTTGAATTTATTTTTCTTTTAAACCGCTGGCAACTATTTGTATCTTTATAAAAAATAAAATTGGAATGAAAAAAAGGATTTTGATAATTGATGATGATGCAGACATGTGTACACTGCTCAGCAGGTTTCTTACTAAAAACGGGTACGAAGTGGAAACAGCACACTCCGGCAACAAGGGTATAGAGAAATTTATGGCCAGTTTTTTTGATATTGTTTTATGCGATTACAGGCTGGGAGATAAAAAAGACGGTAAGGATATTTTAATTGAAATTAAACAACACAACCCCGCTACTGTAGTGCTTATTATTACAGGTTACAGCGATATTAAAACAGCGGTAGATGTGATAAAGGCCGGCGCATACGATTATATCACCAAGCCTTTAATACCCGACGAGGTTTTAAATGTGCTAACCAAGGCCCTTAATCAATCCGGTACAGAAACAGCAGGCATTGCCACCAATTTTAAAATAAAAGAAAACAAAATTGGTGCAAACGGCACCACAGCTGCAATACCTGAATTTTTAGAAGGTAAAGATGATGCTACCAAAGATCTTTATAAACAGATTGACCTGGTTGCCCCTACAAATTTCAGTATTATTCTTTATGGCGAAAGTGGTACCGGTAAAGAGGTAATTGCAAAAACGATACATGAGCGCAGCGACAGAAGAGATAAACCTTTTATTGCTATGGATTGCGGAACTTTATCGAAAGAGCTGGCGGGCAGCGAACTGTTTGGCCACATGAAAGGATCGTTTACCGGTGCTCTTGCCGATAAAGAAGGACATTTTGAGCTGGCCAATGGAGGCACTTTATTTTTAGATGAAGTGGTAAACCTTTCTGGAGAAATTCAAGCGTCTTTATTAAGGGTGATACAAGAAAGAAAATTTAAAAGAGTAGGTGGCAATAAAGAAATTGATGTGGATGTAAGGGTAATTGTGGCCTCTAACGAAAATTTACAGGAAGCCTATCGCCGTGGAAAATTCAGGGAAGATTTGTACCATCGTTTTAATGAATTCTCTATTAACCTTCCGCCTTTAAGAAACCGTAAAAATGATATACCGCTGTTTGCCAATTTCTTTTTAACCAAAACAATGGTGGAATTAAATAAACAGCTGGATGGTTTTGAAGAGGATGTGCTGGACATGTTTGTAAAATACAACTGGCCCGGAAATTTAAGAGAATTTAGAAACGTTATAAGAAGGTGTGCATTACTAACAGGCACCGGTAAAATTTCATCGGCTTCTTTACCGTACGAAATAAGCAACACCTCTTCCAGCCAGGTTTATAACGCAACTGCACCAGAACCACAAAAAATTTCGCTTGATCTAAAAGATTCTGCATCCAAAGCAGAGTACGAAACTATAATGCACGTTTTAAAAGAAGTAAATTTTAATAAAACGAAGGCAGCAGAAATTCTTAAAATAGATCGCAAAACTTTATACAATAAAATAAAAAGTTACGAGGACTCACAAATTTAATTTTATCACTACCGTTATTAATAAAGATTCTATTTTACAATAAAGCTCTTCGTATTGAAGAGCTTTATTGTATGCAGTAAGAAAATTAATATAAATTTTCAGGGATTTTTAATATCATCTCCCGTAACGGGTTTTGAAAATGCATTACCGATGCTTTGCATTAAACTCGATATGGGACCTTCCATTTTATTGGTATTGTCATCAAGTGTTTCGTCGTGCAGCAGATCACCCATATTTAATGCGGCAGGCAGGTATAATAAAATAGTATTGCGCTGATTATTAAAAAATAATTTTAAATCTTTTATTCCTGCAGCTGCGGGCAGTTGCGCTTTTACAACATTAACCGTTTCATTGGCAATGGCATTCATTTTTGCAATAGGGTCAGCCTTAGATTGCAGGGCATATGCAGATATGGTTTGTACCGCTTCTTTTTTATGATCATCAAAAATTTTACTCACCCAGTTTGTGGAATTATCGCCCCTTAAAAAGGTTTCAGCACCTTCGTCAGATTGTACAAAACGATACAAAGCGGTAAGTACAGCAGGTATTGCCGCCTGGCTAAATTTATCTTCATCGGGTGTGCTAGCATCAATTACTACACGTTGCGTATTGGGATCAATTTTTTGTAAAGGAGGATAATTTAAATTTTTTTGAACTGTTTCTAAAAGATTAATAGACATAAAAATAAATTTTAGTGATTAGCAAACTATTACTTACTGATAGATTTACAAAACCATGCCAATTAAATACAGCATAAATTTCAGCTGCGGTTTAAATATTCTTTTTGGCATGTAATTAGGTAATACTACAACATTAACCAGTAATTTTTTTTTATGATGACAACACTGAGCGGTGTGCTGGAACAATTACGCATCCGTAAGCAAGACAATGAATTTATTATTGCCGAAGAAGGTTTCAAAAGTCCTTCGGGCAAAGTGTACCAACCCGATGAACTTAAGATCATTAAAACTTTTCGTTTTGAAGGTGACTCCGATCCATCTGATAATGCAGTATTATATTTGATAGAAGGCAATGATGGCCTTATTGGCTACAGCATTGATGCTTACGGTGTATACAGTAATCACGAAGAGGAATGGTATGATGATTTTGTTAGAAAAATTCCGGTTAATGAAAGAGATGAGCAGGAACTATTCAAGTAAATAAATATTTTTTGCAGCTGCACTCCTGTTTTCACAAGCTTCAATATAAACTATACGCAACAGCCTTTTTGAAATTGAGTATTTACTCATCCCTTCATAGTGTTTGCTTAATCCACAATCTAATTGCCCGTACTGGCTTATTAAAAAAGAAAAATCCTTCAAACTTTGAAGGATCTAAACATAAAAAAAAATTTTTTCTATGCGGAGACGGAGAGATTCGAACTCTCGATAGAGTTACCCCTATACACACTTTCCAGGCGTGCTCCTTCAGCCACTCGGACACGTCTCCATATTAATTTTAAAAGGACGGCAAAAATACAGCTTCAAACTTTATATGCCGAATATTTTTTGAGTATTTGCAGTTGTTACCGTGGCTACCTCATCTACAGTTGTATTTTTTACCAATGCAAGCTTTTCCACAATATATTTTAAATAACTGCTTTCATTTCTTTTACCCCGGAAGGGTACCGGGGTTAAATACGGCGCATCTGTTTCAAGTACTAAATATTTAAGATCAATATTTGCAATCACTTCGGCCAGCCCTGCGTTTTTATATGTAATTACTCCACCGATACCCAAATAAAAACCCATATCAATAATTTCCAGTGCCTGATCATAATTACCACTAAAGCAATGAAAGATGCCGGTAAGGCCCCGCAATGCATACTCTTTTACTACTGCAATTGTTTCGGGCATTGCGTTACGGGTATGGATAACAATTGGCAGCTGATATTGCAGGGATAATTCAATCTGTTTTCTAAAGGCGTCGTATTGTTGGTGTACAAAATTTTTATCCCAATAAAAATCGAGGCCAATTTCTCCTACTGCAGCAAATTTTCGCTGGCTTAGCCAGTCCGTAACTTCCTCCAGTTGCTGTAAATAATTTTCTTTTACCGAGCAGGGATGCAAACCCATCATGGCCACGCAATTTTTTGGATACCTCTGCTCCAGCAGTATCATTTGCTGATGTGTGCTGCTGTCGATAGCTGGTAAATAAAATTTAGAAACGCCATCTGCCGCCGCCCTTTGCATCACCGCATCAATATCATTTACAAATTCTGTTGCATACAGGTGGCAATGGCTATCAGTAAAAATCATAATTACATTTTTTAAAATGCAAAAGTGCTTAAAAAAAATTAAAAGGCTTTTAAACCCTTTTGCAGGCCAAAAGTGATAAACTCAAACCAAACAATTATTAATCTTAAAAAAAAAAGTTGAAAACAGTAATAAATCTTACTGCCTGCCTTGTAATGTTATGTATCAGTTTAACCAATTGTAAAAAAAAACCAGCAATTAAAATATTGGAGGGTACTCGCCCGAATCGGTAGCCGCTACTATCAACGCAGCTACTGATGAAGCAGAAACCTAAGATCTATTTGATGATTTATTAAATAGTACCGCCAGCGTAATCGCCAGTGAAGCTGCCGAAGATTTAGGCATTAGTTAAAATGTTTAGAGGTTATTGGGGTTGGGCGCCAGGCCATACTCATTAACACAAAGCTGCTTTACCGTTACTGTTACCCCGCAACCAGCTGCTGTATTTTTAAAAAACTAACCATAGATTTTGGTACGGGCTGCAGTAACCGTAATGGCAATTAACGTAGAGAAAAAATTATTAGCGTTTACACTAACCCGATGCTGCACCACAGGGCAAAAACCAATACTACTTTTGAAGACTATTTTGCAAAGGTTGCAGCGGCGTTAACTCATTTGGATACAATTGGGCATCCGCAGTTGTTGAATCTTTAATTAAAAAAAATTACCAGCAGGTGGAGGGTAAAAGGAAGGGCACATTTGATAAGAGACAGGCGGGAAGCGACTTTGAACTATAGTAACGTCCATTACTACAACGATGCCATTGTTAATATAAACGGCATTGCACACCTAATAAAATTATAAATAAAAAAAAATATTGCTTTTTTGAAAACAAGGTTGTACATTTATCCTAGTTTTCATAGGGTACGGATTAAAAACGGGCCAGGGTTTCTACCCAGGCCCAATTTTTTTTAACTACTTTCTCGCTGAAATTGCTTGTTTTAATCAACTCTGACTTATATCTATTGCTTTAAATATATATCCCTTTTCGGTAAAATGTTCCAGTACTTTGGGTAAGGCATAACTCATCCTGTGATAAGCTTTATCACTGTCATGAAAAACTACGATACTACCGGGATGGATATTATTTTTCACTTTCTCATAGCATTTTTGAGGTGAAAGATCCTGAACCCAATCGCCAGCCAATACCGACCACATAATGATTTGATGCTTACGTGTTGCTGCCACGGGCAACTGGTTAAATTTTATCAACTCATTTATCTGGCTACGTTTTATTCTGCCATAAGGCGGGCGGAATAAATTTGATTTAATATAGGTTTTTGCCCGGTTTATATCATCGGTATATGCTTCATCCGTACTCTTCCATCCATTAATGTGCTGCATGGTGTGGTTGCCTACAGCATGCCCTTCATTAATCACTTCGTGAAATATCCGTGGGTATTTTTTTACATTATCTCCTATACAAAAAAAAGTAGCTTTAGCATTATACTTTTTTAATTGTTCTAAAACAAAAGGGGTAATGGTGGGATGTGGCCCATCGTCGAAACTGAGGTAAATAATTTTTTCAGTTGTTTTAATATCCCAGGTACAACCTGGATAAAGTTTTCGCAGCCACCATGGGGTGGTAACAAAAAATAAATCTCTTTTAAAAATTTTCGCTTTGGATTCTCTCCAAAAATGGGGGGCAATCATATTTATTTAATTATCAATTAAATCTACAACCTAAAACTACAACAACTGCTGATTTAATTATTTGCAATTATGGCATTTGCTGCCACAATATATCCCAAAAGCAATCGTTAATAGTTTGTAAAACCAGTTTAAATCCGTAATCTCCTATCCTATCCCTGGTTATACATATCGCCTATGAAAACAAATAGACTACTTAAAATTATTCTATTTTCTACCCTCAGTTTAAGTTTATTTTCCTGCAAAAAAGATGATTCCTATGCATCAGTTTCGGCTGCAGAAATAGAAACCACTTTTGATTTGAGCGGCCATCAGGCAGTGGCAGATAACCTTACCGAAGATGCCAACAATATGTTTATGGAAGCTGCTGCAAATAAAAATTTGCTGGGTAACAGCCTAGGTATTTTGCCGGTAATTACATCAAACAATCTAACGGGTGCAGTTGTTACCGTTACGCCTGCTATTGGTTTTCCTAAAACAATTTGTATAGATTTTGCCAATGGTAGTACAGCCGCAAATGGTATTACCCGTAAAGGAAAAATCAATATACAGCTTTCAGATTCGGTAAGAAAAACAGGAAGCAGGGCCATTATTACTTTCAGCAATTATTTTGTAAATAGCTTTAAAAAAGAGGGAACTGTAACCTGGACCAACACCAGTAACACCACTACAAAAAGCTGGCAGCGCAAAGTTGAAAACGGTAAAGTGGTTGCCGCAAATGGCAAATACTGGCTGCACAGTGGCCTTAAAGAAGTGGTACAGATTGCGGGAGCCCCCACACCCAATAACCTGCTGGATGATATATTTTTAATAACCGGAAATCATACCATTACAAATGCCCAGGGCAAAACAAGAAATTGCCATATAACCGAGGCTTTACAAAAAAAAGTAACCTGCGATAACATAGGTACAGGCAAATTAAAAGTAGCCGGAGCCCATCACGATGCTATTATAAATTTTGGTGATGGTGATTGTGATAAAATTGCCACCATCTCCATTGATGGACAAACCCCACGTACAATAGTTTTAAGATAAAATAAGTTTGGTTGATATTTTCGTCGTACCGTTTTGGCCTGTGCCAAAGCGGTTTTTTATTTTTATTGCTTCATTTGTAGATGCTGCTGATTGTATATTTGCAAAATGAGTAACATAAGAGTAAGATTTGCACCCAGCCCAACCGGAGGATTACACTTAGGCGGTGTACGTACCGTGCTGTACAATTATTTATTTGCAAAAAATAAAGGAGGAAAATTTATTGTGCGTATTGAAGATACCGACCAGGGAAGATTTGTAGAAGGAGCTGAGCAATATATTTTTGATTGCCTTAAATGGTGCGGCATTGAACCCGATGAAAGCCCGCTGCACGGCGGAGATTACGGCCCTTACCGGCAAAGCGAAAGAAAACAACAGGGCATTTATCAGCAATACGCCGATAAATTAATAAAAGATGGCCATGCTTATTATGCATTTGATACTACGGAGGAATTAGAAAAAATGCGTAATGATTTTAAAACTGCCGAAAACCCTTCGCCGCAGTACGATCAACATTTACGCATGAAGATGAAAAACTCTTTAAACTTAAATGAGGCTGAAGTAAAAGATTTATTGGCAAAAGGAACAGAATATGTGATCAGAATAAAAATGCCGGAGCATGAAATAGTTTCTTTTACGGATATGATACGTGGCGAAATAGAAAATGAAACCAGCCTGGTGGATGATAAAGTTTTGTTGAAAGCAGATGGTATGCCTACCTACCATTTGGCGGTGGTGGTAGATGATTACCTGATGCAAATTACGCATGCTTTTAGAGGAGAAGAATGGTTGCCCAGTGCACCCGTGCATGTGTTACTTTGGAAATATTTATTTGGCTTAGATAAAATGCCCGAGTGGGCTCACCTGCCATTGATACTGGGGCCCAATGGAAAATTAAGTAAGAGAGATGGCGCAAAATATGGCTTCCCGGTTTTTGCAATGAACTGGCACGACCCCAAAACAAATGAATTGACTGAAGGATTTAAAGAAAAAGGATTTTTACCCGAAGCTTTTATAAACCTGCTGGCATTACTTGGCTGGAACGCAGGTACAGAGCAGGAAGTATTTACTAAAGAAGAATTAATTGAAAAATTTAGTATTGATCGTGTACACAGCGGCGGTGCAAAATTTGATTATGAAAAAGCCAAATGGTTTAATCATGAATGGATAAAAAAGTTAGGTGTTAATAATTACAAGTTAAAGGTTAAAGAAATCTTTCAAGCAGGCGGTATAAGCATTGCTGACGATGAAAAATTTGAAGCAATATTAAATTTAGTGAGCGACCGTTGTGTTTTACTTCCTGATTTTTTAATGCAGGCCAGCTACTTTTTTGTAACGCCTGAAACATTAGATATTGATGCAGTAAAACCAAAATGGAATGAAGAGAAAAAAAATTTTTTTTTAGAATTTACAAATAAATTATCAGCAATCGAAAATTGGGGAGTGGAAGGAATTGAAGATGTATTTAAAAATCTTGCAACTGAAAAAAATATTAAACCCGGCGAATTACAATTGCCTTTACGGGTTATGCTTGTTGGCGGTAAATTTGGCCCGCCGGTTTTTGTTATTGCAGAAAATATTGGTAAGGCAGAAACCTTAAAGCGGATTGAAAATGCCTTGAATGTTTTTTAATTCATGAACCCTGCTTTTCCATTAGGGATACCACGGCGGTAAAAAGATATGCTGGTAAAGAAACTCCAAAAGCACTTCAAGCACTTCGTGGATTAGAGGAAACTATCCCAAACAACGGTATTGCAAAAGGAATTGAGCAATTAGTAATGAAGTTAAATGGATGGACTAATTCGGCTGGAAATGCAGCAAATCCTGTTCTTTCAAATAAAATTGCAGCAACTGCTAATGAAGTATACATAAAAGTTGCAGAGCGATGGTTAGAATCTAATAAGTCGTTAATTGGAGGTGACTGGAAAGTCTTGCTTAAATTTCAATAAAATGATTGTAAAAAACTCTGGCAAAATATATTTGTTTTCATTAGATTTCGGCTTTGGATATGCATGCTTTAAGTTTGATGATTTTACTGACGTGGCATCCTTTACAGGAAGAATAGGTTATGTGTATAGTATTTTTTTTGAAAAACTAGAAAATTTCACTGAAATTAATTCTATTATAATTTCAAAAATATTATTTGGTGCATTCCCACTTTATAGAGAACCTAATACTCGTGGAAAAGGGGCTTGGAAAATTATTGGAAAAATAGCAGAACCTGATATTACTATACCTGTTTTTAAAATGACAAATCATACCATTACACTATGGAAAACTAATGATTGGTCTAAAATAGATTCATGGCAAAAAAAATACGACTTCAATTCAGGTAGTGATAATTGTGATTATGAAATTGTGAGAAACTTAGAAATCCCAACTTTATGTAGCATGAGAGAAATTGAAGTAAGGACAACTATGAATTTTCTTATTTTGAATAAAAAAAATGTACAAGATTATTATGATTTAGAAGATAGTGATAATAGAGATATTTATTTAAAAATGGTCAATACGTCGTTTGATAAAAAACAAGCATTAGTTTTATTGAAGGCTTTAAGTTTGTAGATTTTATCAGTTTCTTCGCCGTCGCAGGGTGCGCCATGAAAGAATATTTTTTTCGCCGCCGTGGGTATCATCGCTTCGTTCGCCGCTTTTTCGCCGCGGTGGGTACCCCATTCGCCGCCTTCGCCGCTGTGGGTATCATCACTTTCGCCGCTTCAATGATTCGCCGCCGTCGGGTTTTTAACCCACGGCGTATTGTACGCCAATTTAATAGAGTAGCAAATTTAAAAGTAGTAAAGCCATCGCATTTAAAAAGCTTCATTACTTTTTTAAACCAAAAGTGTTTCCCATCATCCTCCTCATTTGCTAAACATTATTTTCATAAATTAGCCTATGAAACAAACTTACCCAATTTACTATCCGCATTTTTTTACCGCTACCATTTTAGAGTGGAAACA
>JAYURK010000029.1:0-20086 GCA_043756235.1 Ferruginibacter sp.
ATACAAAGTTTTCTATCTTGTTTACTACGAAAGTTATACTTATGTAAATGATGCCATTGCAAGGGAAAAGGAAATAAAAAAATGGCGCAGGGAGAAGAAAGATAAAATGATTGATACTACGAACCCTGACCGATTTTTTTAAATAAAGAATTGCTTGGGGAGTGGCCACCCAAAAACGCTTATCACAGAAAAGATATAAGTTAATGCAACTAATATTTGGCTGAATGTGAAAACTCAGCAATTTACCAATAACTTTTAAAATTGTAATAACCTCAATTAGATTTCTCCTTCGTCGAAATGACAAAGGAGGTGTAGAACAGGAAAAATTAAACTCACGCTAATGTATACCGCCGATATAAAAAAACTCCCCCGTCATTTTGTTCCTGAAAATTTTGCCGTTACCAACTGGAGCAGCCTGGAACCCTTTTTTAAAAATTTACTGGATAGAAACATTGATACCAAAGAAAGCCTGGAGCAATGGCTTAAAGACCAGAGCGAACTGGAAGCAATGGTTAATGAAGATGCCTGCTGGCGGCAAATACGCATGACCTGTGATACAGAAAATAAAAGCTTGGAAGAAGCTTTTAATTTTTTCTTCATGGAGATACAACCCAAAATTCAACCTTATGCCGATGCCCTCAATAAAAAATTAGTGGCGCATCCTTTAACCAATGAGCTGGATGGGGCAAAATATTTTACCTACCTGCGCAGTGTTAAAAAAAGTATTGAATTATTCAGGGAAGAAAATATTCCGCTGCAGGCAGAGCTGGCGGTTTTACAACAACAGTTTGGCGTTATTACCGGTAAAATGATGGTAACCGTGGATGATAAAGAATATACTTTACAGCAGGCCGCAAAATTTTTAGAAGGGCCGGATAGAAATAAAAGAGAACAAGTGTACCGAAAAATGCAGAACAGGCGGTTGCAAGATACAGCACCTTTAAATGATTTGTTTAACCAGCTTGTTGAAAAAAGAAACCAGGAAGCCATTAATGCCGGTTTTAAAAATTACCGGGATTACCGTTTTAAAGAATTGGGGCGTTTTGATTATACCGCAGCAGATTGTTTTCAATTTCACGAAGCGGTAAAGTTGCATGTAATGCCCCTGGTAAATATTATTTATCAAAAGAAAAAAGAAAAATTAGGTTTAGATACTTTGCGGCCCTGGGATACTGATGCAGAACCTGCAGGCACAGCACCTTTGCGCCCATTTACAACAAGTGAAGAATTAGTAGCTAAGTCTATCGAATGCTTTACAAAGCTGCGCCCTTTTTTTGGCGACTGCCTTAAAAAGATGAACGCATTAAAACATCTTGATTTAGAAAGCAGGAAAGGCAAAGCACCCGGCGGCTACAACTGCCCGTTAGCCGAAAGTGGCGCCCCGTTTATTTTTATGAATGCAGCCGGGCAAATGCACGACGTAACCACCATGGTGCATGAAGGCGGCCATGCCGTACATTCTTTTTTAGCCCATCCCTTAGAGTTGAACGGCTTTAAAGAATACCCGATGGAAATTGCTGAAGTAGCCAGCATGGCAATGGAATTGTTCAGCATGGATGAATGGGAAACTTTTTTTGATAATGATGCTGATTTACAAAGAGCCAAAGAACACCAGCTGGAAAGAGTGATCACTATTTTTCCATGGATTGCCACTATCGATAAATTTCAGCACTGGCTTTACGAAAACCCAGCTCACACAAACGAACAACGCACTATAAAGTGGAACGAAATATTAAATGAGTTTGCCGATGATGTAATTGACTACAGCGGATTAGAAAATTACCGCAGCAATGCCTGGCAGCGCCAGTTGCATTTATTTGAAGTGCCATTTTATTATATTGAATATGGTATTGCACAATTAGGCGCCATTGGTATGTGGATGCAGTATAAAAATAATAAGCAATTGGCAATGGACAATTATTGCAATACATTGGCATTGGGTGGCACTAAAACATTGCCGCAGCTTTTTGAAACTGCAGGATTGAAGTTTGATTTTAGCCCGGGGAAGATTAAAGTGTTGATGGAGTTTGTGAGGGGGGAAATGGGGAAATAAGCACTTATCCTATAAAATTATTACCATTTTTTTAAAGTAATGTTTTCGATTTCTTTAAAGTGTTTATCTCTTGTTACCACTGTTAACTGATAGCGTTGTGCGATTGCGGCAATCCATATATCATTCTCTGGAACCGGTTTACCCTTTTTTCTTAATGCCGCTTTAATATTACCATAAGCTATTGTTGTGGCTTCATCTATTTGCAGCACATTGTAATGACTGGTTATTCTTTGAATATTGCCTATATTTTTTTGCACCTGAGTGGAGTACAATGCACCATAATATAATTCGCCAACTACAATAATGGGAATATATATTTCTTTCGCTTTATCTATTTTATCAGCAATAGTTTTTTCACCTTTTAACCAGGCTGCAATAATATTAGTATCCAGCAAGAATTTATTTCCAGTCATCTTCATGTATTTGTTCACAACCTTCTTCAATCGCTTTCTCAATCAGTGCAGCATCTTTTTTACTCCATATCCCAGAAAATTCATGTGCGGAAAATGACTGTTTCCCTTTTTTGGGATTAGTATTTTTTAGTACAGTTTCCAATTCAATCAGTGTAGCCTCGTTACTTACTTTTAATACCGCTTCAATTAAATTTATTTTTCTTGCTTCTGTAAACATGATATACCTCCTTATTTAATTATACAAATCTACTTTTTTTTATCATGCAAATGAGCGCTGTTTTATATGCCGCCAGATTAAAATTTGATTTTAGCCCGGGGAAGATAAAGGTATTGATGGAGTTTGTGAAGGAGGAAATGGTTAAGATTGCTAAACCTCACTTCACCAAACCCAAAAACTGCTGGTTTACTTTTTTAATAATATAACCGCTTATCCATCCTACATAAGCATATTTAGGAAAAATAAATTTTTTGCCGGGGTTAATGGTATTTATTTGTTTTACCAGTTCATCTAACCAAACGGTGCCGGCAAGTAGTGCTTTTTGATCGTAGGTGTTTAGTACACGGGTAATATTTTTTTGTATTGCCTTTGCTTCATCAGCGTTTTGTATAACAGCCATATCTGGATGCGTAAGTTTTTCAAAATCGTAAAAAACTTTTTGCCTAAAAGCGGTAATATCGCTGCTGCTGAGTTCGGTATAATTATTAACGGCGCTTTGCGGATACAGCAGCGAAGCAATTGACCAAACAATTCCGCCTGATAAATACACCGCATCTTTTGTTTTAAAATCGGGCTTGGCCACCAATTCATCAATCATTACTTTTATTAAACTGTCTTTAATAATTTGTTCTGCCGTTTTTAAAAAAACATCCAGGTTGCCCTGCACTTTTGCATCTACCAAACGCTGAAAAGATTTTGTACCCAAAGAAAAATTAACCGGAACAAATTTTTTGGTGTTTGAAAAATAACCGCCCTTGGTATTGCCGCTTCCAATATCTACCTGGCTATTATTGTAACGGTTTTTTTGTGGTACAATCCCAATAAAACTTAATTCGGCTTCCTGCTCAGGGGTTACGTACCTGATATGAATGGCCGTATCAATTTCTTTTGGGCGAATGGTGTTGGCAAAATAATCTATTTTTTCAAACCGGTCCAGCTCCTGCTTTAAACCGCTGCTGATAACTATATAAGTTCTTTTAGAAGCTACTTTATAACGGTTTACAACAATACTCATCAGTTTGGCAATAGCGTCCCGGCTTTCTTTTTCGCTTTGGTAAGATAATGATGCTGCATCTGTATTTATAGCAGTATCTAATTTTAAAACATAATCATACTGCCTGTCTTTATTAAGTGTAACATCAATAATACTAAGTTTAATACCTTTTGCACCCACTTCAATACCGGCGTATAAATCGCCAATGCCCTGTACACTTTTTAAAAGGCTTTCTACCACATTGGCAATGATATTTAAATTTTGGCTGCGGTATAATGCTATTGCTTTTTTGTAAAATTTTACAGCAAGGTCGGGCTGCTCTGTTTTTGTATAATAATTGCCCAGCCCTTCGTTGGCGAATGCCATGCAATAAATATCTTCAAACTGTATGGCTTTTTCCAAACCTCTTTTAAAATACTCTTCTGCTGCTTCAAATTGTTGTGCTTCCAGTAAAGAGGTAGCCATTTTTAATGTTCTGAAAGTGGCCTGATTTTTTATTTTTTGTGCATACAAGGCAGTACATCCTAAAAAAAGTATCGCTAAAATTATTTTTTTCAAAAGCATCAGTTTATTTTTTTTATTGCTTTATATAATAAAGATTATCATTAAGCAATGTATCAAAATGTAAAGCAGCAATTATTTTGGCTAAGATAAAACCATTACAAATTGAATTTATAAAAAACAGTAAACCATTTGTAAACAGATTTTCCCCTGCAAAAATTACAATGAGGCTGAAAAATTGTAAAGTTTTTTAAGATTATTTACAGGATATGCAAACCCCGCCTACCACCATCTGTGCATGTTTTGGTTTAAAGCCCCTGGGCAATTTTACTTCGGGTACCGTTACATCATCAAGGCAGGTAGTTTTAAAGCAAACGTCGCAGATAAAATGTACATGATTATCGTGATGATGACCGGCCTGGCAATCCTGTTTGCAAAGGGCATACAAAATGGAGTTATCAGTGGTGGGTATGTTATGGATGATTCCCTTATCAACAAAAGTTTGCAGCGTGCGGTAAACCGTTACCCGGTCAAAAATTTCACCGGTACTTTTTTCAATATCGGCATGTGCCAGTGCGCCGGGACTGCTTAAAAATAATTCCAATATTTTTTTGCGGCTATCGGTGACACTCAGCTGGTTCTTTTTTAATATTTCGAGCAGGTTGTTCATTTCATTGTAAAGTTAAAAAATGTTCGTAAGGCTTGTGTCGTGAGCGGTGAGGCGTCAGTCGTGAGTAAGATAACTTGCAAGAATTGTATATTGCCCATTTCCCATTGCCAATTCACCATTCTCCATTCACAACTCACCTCATCAATTCGGATCGCTGCTAAAACCATTCATAAATCTTTTGCTGGTAACTCTTTCTTTCAGTAAGCCTTTAATATCATTTATTAAATTATCAATCTCTTCATTGTTTAACCCATCATACACCATTCCCCTTACCCTTCGTTGTTTATCTACCAAAGCAAAAAACTGTGTATGTATAAATTGATCTTTTATTAATTGGGTGCTGTCGGGCTTACCATTGTCAATCCCGTAATCCAGCCTGGCCATTTTATATAATTCGGCTTTGCTTCCCGTAACAAAGTTCCAGTTGGTGTTTAGGTGTTTAGGGTTTAGGGGTTTAGTTGTAGAATCGTATGAAATTTTATAAGAGCCGTCGTCATTTTTTAAAAGTTTACCCTCAATCATTTTTGCTTCGTATGCTTTTAATAAGGGTACCGAATCGGTTTCGGGCATACAGGTGTGAGAGAGGATCATAAAATCGGGTTCATCTTTAAAAGCATCGTACACCCGGCGCATATTTGCATTCATGATGGGGCAAATACCTTTGCAGGTGGTAAAAAAATATTCTGCCACATATACTTTACCTTCTACTTCACGTTGCGTAATTTTTTTTCCGTTTTGGTTGATAAAAGAAAAATCATTTACATCTGCATTTCTTACCACAAGATTTGATTTTGAAAAATCATAATCGCTGAACACCATTAAATAAAAAGCCCCCAGCAACAACGCAAAAAAAACAACATACAGCAGCAACTTCTTACTCATAAAAAAATATTTTTCGCAAATTTACAACGGTAACAAACTGTTTTAAAGAGTTGTTTAAGCTTTTTTAAAACTTGCAACCTTATTGCAAATATACTATCTTTGCCCCCCACAACAATGAACATAAAATTAAACTGGGACGCTTTAGGTATTGGCACTTCTGTTGCCTGTGCCATACATTGTGCGCTGTTGCCTGTTATAGTTACCAGCTTACCCGTTTTTGGCATAAATATAATTCACAATTCTTTTTTTGAGTGGGGCATGATAGCGCTGGCTTTTGCAGTTGGTGTTTATTCGTTATACCACGGTTATATCACTCATCACCGGTCTGCGTTGCCGGTATTAATTTTTGCGGTAGGTTTTATTTTTTTGGTGATAAAACAATTTTTTATTCAGTTTGAATATTTGTTTTTAGGCATAGCGGTGTTGTTGATTGTAACCGCACATTTTACCAATTTCCGGCTTTGTAAAAAAAGCAAATGTGCATCGCCGCACCATAAGCATTAAAAGCCCAATGCCCCCAACCCCCTGAAGGGGGCTTAAGCAACACTCTTTTGAAAGTTAAAGTATTAGTATCTTGTTGTATTAAAACATAACAATGAAAAAATCAACTCTTTTTTTTACAGTATTCATTTTTATCACAACAGCTTTACTTGCACAAACAAAAGATGCATTACAAATAAGAAATTCGATGAACGAACAACTGACAGCCTGGAACGCAGGCGACGTTGACCGGTTTATGCTTACCTACTGGCGCAGTGACTCGTTAAAATTTATTGGTAAAAGCGGCGTTACTTACGGCTGGCAAAAAACTTTGGAAAACTATAAAAAAAATTATCCTGATACTGCCGCTATGGGCAAATTGTATTTTGATATTATTGAAGTAAAAAGATTATCGGTGCTGTATTTTTTTGTGATAGGTAAATGGCATTTAACCAGAAGCATTGGTAATGTGGGCGGCCATTTTACTTTATTATATAAAAAGATAAAAAACAAATGGGTTATAGTGGTAGATCATAGCAGTTGATTAGTTTATTAGTTTATTGGTGGAGTCGTCATAAAATTATCCAACTAGTTAACTAATTAACCAGTAAACTAATCAACCAACTCAAGGGTACGTGGCCAGTTTACGAAACAAATATTTACTGCAAAAAATATACGATGTAATAAGACCTGCAGCAGATGCAGCAATATCACTATAATCGAAAGTGCGCCCAAAAATAGGAATGAGTTGCAACATTTCATTAGTTACCAGCAAACAAAAACATACTGCACAAAAATTTTTAAAACTTTTATTATTATGCAGGTTAATGTATTTATTCAGTAACCAGTAACAACCAAAGGGCAACAAAAAGGATCCTAATAAATTAGGTGCAATGCCCAGCAAAAATTTTGTGGGCTGGGCAAAATTAAAATAAGGCCTTACGCCCCATTTAATGCCTTCTATTAAAACTGCACCAATAATTACAATGTATTTACAAAAATTTTTAAGCAGCATGCCGGTTGGTTTTATGCTTAAAAGTAATAAAATATTTTAAGCACCTCCTTACGTGGTACTGGGTATTTTATAAAACTAATGTGCTATTGTATATTTTATAAGCGCCATTTACGGCGCAGGTAAATCACCAGCATTACTAAACTGGCGGCCGATAAGAAATAAAAAAGAAAATTGGTCCAGTTAGGGCGGTTTATAAAAAAAGCATAGTCTTTATAAAAACCAAAAAATACATTTGCCAGCATCCAAATTAATACCATGGCAATGGTATTTAATATACGCACTAAAAAATCTCTTGTATCATCTTCCATACCCATAAAACAACCCCCATCCCCTAAAGGGGGGTATAAGGTTGTATAAAATTAATACAATACACAGCAGAATAATTATTTTATCAGCAGCTTTTTAAAACCGGTACTGTCGCCGTTGAACACATTAAAATCAACATAAGCATCAATGCCGTTTACCCTGCCCGTTTCGTTATGTTGCCAAAACAGCCAGTCTCTTTTTATCCGTGGTTTATCTTTTACTAAATAGTGCGCCACCCATATGGGGTAATCATCAAACTTATCAGCTAAAAAATTCTGATAAAAATCTATATTGGTATAAATGATGGGTTTAATGTTGTAATGTTTTTCAATCATCACCAACCAATCTTTACTGCGTTGCTGTATATCTTCGGCAGAAGCGCCATAAGTTTTTTCGATATCCAGCACAGGGGGCATATCGCCTTTTAAAAGCGTAACGGTTTGTATAAAATTTTCGGCCTGTGCCTTACCGCTTTTGCTGGCAATAAAAAAATGATAAGCACCACGTGCAATACCGGCATCTCTTGCTTTAAACCAATTTCTTCTAAAGGTACCATCTACATTGCCCAGGCCTTCGGTAGCTTTTATAAAGGCAAAACCAATTTTAATATTTTTATCCTGCATGGTTTTTACAGCCTGCCAGTCTATGGCGGCCTGGTAGCGGCTTACATCAATACCATGAATTTGATAATTAACAGGGATGGGAATGCCAAAAGCGGCATAGCGCACAAACTTTGGCTTGTTAACAAAATGAGTAATTAAATAAATTGCTATTGCTGCTGCTGCCAGGTAGATTGTGGAAACGGTAATAACTTTAAAAACGGTTGTTCTTTTTTTTGCCACGGTGTATCAGTTGCAGCAAAGTACTGTAATGTTGTGCAATAAAGAAAATTGTTTTACCACAGCAGGTACAGTTTAACAGAAATTAAATCTTCACACTTAATTTTTCTGTTAGTATACTTTATTTACTTCAATAATTTTTTTACATAGCTAAAATTATCATCCGTTTTTATTTGCAGGTTGTATTCGCCTGCAGGCAAATGCTGCGATGGTATTTCAATATATTCGGAACCATTTACCAGGATAATTTTTTTATAGTACACTAACTGCCCAGCAGCATTAAATAAATTTATGGTGGCATTGGGCGAAGTAAAGTTTCTTAAATAAATATAAAATTGGTGCTGAATAGGATTAGGAAAAATTTGTACAGTGTTTGGCGTCCCGGTATTATCGGCAATTTTTACGCTGGTATTATTCCGGGATAATAACCAATACTCCGGATCAATAAACACACTGTCTGCAACAAAACCTAATTGCTTCATAAATATTTCTCCATTGGTTTTATGATCTACTACAATAGTTTTTTGTTGTGTGGCATTTTTAAATTTTAAAGCCACAGGGCCTTCAAAAAAATTTACCGAAGGGTGAGAAGTGGTTTGGCTCATTTTTATTTTTACATAGCTGCTGCCTGCAGGTGTAAATTCTACTTTGTAAGAGGGATGACCCTGGCCGCTGTACCAATCGTTAAAAAATTCAGTAAGGTCCTGTTTGCTTTCCAGCTCCAGGTGTTTTTTTAAATTGGCTGTAGTGGCAAAGCCATACATCAATGCAGGATCTTTTTGATAATTTCTGAGGGCCCTGAAAAAAACAGAATCAGTTATTCTAAACCGCAGCATATTTAAAAGATGCGATCCTTTACCATACGTTAACCTTCCGTCGAAGATGCGGTTTACATTGGTAGTATCATCTACTTTTACTGAGCCGCCGGGCTGTGCCGTTATATAATCCACATTATCTTTTCTGTTGGGAATGGTGAACTGCGGAAAAAATCTTTCAAAATAAACCGCACTCATTTGTGTTGCAAAGCCTTCATTCAACCAAATATCTTTCCAGCTGGCGCAGGTAATTTTATCACCAAACCACTGGTGGGCCAGCTCGTGTACTACCAAATAATTTACTACAGAAACCATAAAAGAAGCGGTTTGATGTTCCATGCCGCCGCCCCAGCCAAACTGCACATGCCCGTATTTTTCTTTTATAAAAGGATATTCACCTACCAGGGTTTGATAAAATTGCATGGCATCTAAAGCTACCTGTGTACCGTTTTGAAAAGCCGTTAAACTTTCCGGGTAGCAATAGGTTTGCATGGGTAAACTAATATTGCCTAACTGCACCGCATTATTAAACACCACGTAATTGGTAACCGCAAAACACATCAGGTAAGTTGCAATGGGATAGCGGTGTTTCCAGTGTGCTGTTTTTTTTGTGCCGCCTGCAACTAAAATTTCGCTTTGCAATAAACCGTTACTGGCAGCTTTGTATTGCGATGGTGTAGTAACAATAATATCTACAGAATCTGCTTTATCATCCAGTCCATTTTTGCAGGGCCACCAATCGCGGCTGCCATAGGGTTCGCTAAGGCTCCACATTACCGGCGTGCCGGCATGCATACTTTGTATAAACGATCCAAAGCCTGTAGTGGGTGGCACACCCTGGTAATAAATACTAACCGAATCAAAAGTGCCGGCATTAACTGCAGCCGGAAAATCTATTTTTAAAACATTATTGCTGTGATTTTTTGTTAGCAGTATGTTGCGCTGTTTAACACTGTCGGCAATTAATGGCGCCATCAAATCTAAACTGATGGAATTGCCGGTTGCGCTAACTGTATAATACACGGTTACTTTTCCTTTGATATATCTTATTGCCGGATCAACTTCCCATTCGCAACGATAATATTTTGCATCAAAATTTGATACCGCATTTAAAATATCTGTTGTGGTGCTGGTACCCGATGGCGTTAACCTGGTATGGCGCAACTGCTCGGCAAGGGCAATCTCATTTATTTGTTTACAATAATCAACAGGTTGCTGCGCCATTGCTTTAAAACCCGTAAAAAGCCAAAAAACTAAAAATATACGCTTCATAGAATGTTATTAAAATGCCTTGTAGTAAATACTGTATAAGGTTCTTAAAGTTTTGTGAAGGGGCAATAAAGGAATTGCCTCTTCGTTTTAAACTTTCCTTGATTTTTATAACGTAACCCTGCAGTAATTATTTCACATATGGTAAAACTAAAATATTCATTACAAGGTTTGCTTGCCGCGGTTTTAAGTATATTTTTTACAGTTGCAGCTTTTTTGCCTGCTAATGCACAGGCAAAAAAAGATTCTTCACAAAAAATATTACTGGCAAAGCTGGATAAAAAAGCAACTGCCAATATTGTTGTAAAAGCTGCAAACGTGGTTTACCCCGATTTGCTCAGCGGTAACGAAGAGCAGTCGCTGGATTATATTGAAAAATTTTCTGCAAACAGAAGAGCTTATTTGATACGTACGTACACAAAAGGCAAAAAGTTTTTTCCAAAAGCTGCGGCCATTTTAAAAAAATACAGTGTGCCCAATGAGTATAAAGTGCTACTGGCACTGGAAAGTGCTTTTAACGGTAACGCCGTTTCTAAAGCTGGTGCAGTGGGTTACTGGCAAATTATGGATGAAGTGGCACAGGAGTATGGCTTAAAATATGCACCGCAATTAAGCGCTGCCGAAAAAAAGCAACAGCTTAAATTAGCCAAAGACCTGGCAAAAAAAAGCAATAAAAAAATAAAGGCTGCAGTAATAAAAGACGACCGTAAAAATTTTAATAAATCAACTTATACAGCAGCACGCTATTTAAAAGACCGCTGCCGCAATTTGAATAATAATTATTTACTGGTTGCAGCCAGTTATAATTGCGGTGTGGGCAATGTGTGGCAGGCCATGAAAAAAACCGGCAAAGCCAATCCAGATTTTTGGGATGTAAAAAAATACCTGCCTGCAGAAACCAGGAGTTATGTGATGAATTTTATTGCATTGAATGTTATTTTTAATAACTACGAAAAGTTTGCTAATAACACCCTTAATTTTAAACCCGTTAAAATAAAAGTGGCAGATAACGATAACCGGAATACCGCTGAACTGGACCACCCCACATCACTTAATTAATACTACTTTTTTGTAATTGAAATAATATCTTGTGAACCGGTACTTGTGCCGGTTTTTTTATTTATAAGCTATGAGAATAAAAATTGTAATTGGCTTTGGAATTTTTTGTGCTTTGGTATTGGTTTTATTTGTAATTGGGAGGATAACCGGAGTAGTGCAATATTATATTGCTCCTACCAGCTCTAACGAACCTAACATTAAAATAGGGGAGAAATTTTTTACAACAAATCTTAAAACCCCGGGCCCTTATAAATTTATTACTTTTAAAAGTAACTATATAGATTCTGTTAACTCAGGTTATAATCCGGAGTATGTAAAAGGTGTGCACTATGTATTCAGGGTTTGTGCAGTGCAAGGCGATATAATTGAGATGAGAAACAGCACTTTTTTTATCAATAATAAAAATTTTGATGAAGCACTAAATTTAAAAAATCAATTTAAAATAAGCCATAAAGAGTTTTATATAATTGAAGAAGAAGATTTACCTCAGGCTGAAGAAAACAACGAGATTATTCAAACCGGAGATTCAGCAATAATTATTTTTGACAGGCAACACCAAGAAAAGTATGAACAAACAATAAAATTTGCGCCATATATAAATACCGATACTTTAAATGGCCCTTTTAAATGGCTGGAAAAAAATTCTGTTTGGACAATCGATAATTTTGGCCCACTGAAAATTCCAGCTGATTGTTATTTTGTAATGGGCGATAACCGCCATCTTGCCATGGATTCAAGATTTACCGGCTTTGTTAAAAAACAAGATATTACAGGTGTGGTAATTGGTAAGTAACAATTAACTCCCAATCATCTTACCTTTGCCACATGCCGCAGTTTAACTGGAATGACAGCACCAATTTATTAAGCAAACTTACTCCCCGCCGTTTTTTTAATGGCATAAAAGTGCTCAGCAGTTTTTATATCAGCCGCCTGTTAAATAAACCGGTGCAATGGGGTTACCCGGTTTCTGTTTCGTTTGAACCTACAACAAGTTGCAACCTGCGATGTCCCGAATGCCCCAGTGGTTTACGCCAGTTTACAAGGCCAACCGGAATGCTGCAAAAAGATTTTTTTACAGATACTATTGATGATATTTATAAAGAATTATTATACCTTATCTTTTATTTTCAGGGCGAGCCTTATTTAAATCACGATTTTTTGGAGATGGTTAAATATGCATCATCAAAAGGTATTTATACCGCCACAAGTACCAATGCACATTATTTAAACGATGATAATGCAAAGCGTACAGTTGAAAGTGGGTTGGACCGCTTAATAATTTCTATCGATGGTACCACACAGGATGTGTACAAACAATACCGTGTGGGTGGCAATATTGATAAAGTAATTGAAGGTGCAAAAAATATTGTAAAATGGAAAAAACAACTCAACAGTAAAACCCCATTTGTATTCTTTCAGTTTTTAGTGGTAAAACCCAACGAGCATCAAATAGAAGATATAAAAAGATTGGCTAAAGAAGTAGGTGTAGATGAAGTGCGTTTTAAAACCGCACAGGTTTATGATTATGAAACAGATCCTAATAATTTAATACCCACAACAGATAAATTTAGCCGGTATAAAAAAAATGCGGATGGCACATATACTGCAAAAAACAAACTGGCTAACCGCTGCTGGAAGCTGCAGCATGCCAATGTAATTACCTGGGATGGATTAGTGGTGCCCTGTTGTTTTGATAAAGATGCCATGCACCAGCTGGGCAATTTAAAAAACCAATCGTTTAAACAAATATGGCACAACGATAATTATAAACAATTTAGAAAAGAGTTGATGAACAGCCGTAAGAATATTGATATTTGTGCCAACTGCAGCGAGGGGGCCTCGGTATGGAAAGACTAACAGCAATTTACTTTCATAATTTTTTAAATCATCTTTAGTTTATGCCTGATGTATTTAATAACCGGCTTAGGCAAATTATGTTGCTTATTATTATTGCGTTTTTGCTTATTGCACTTTTAACCCAGCTGTATGCTTTTTTACCCGGCTTATTGGGCGCTATCACGTTGCACATACTTACACGTAACTGGTATTATAAACTGGTACTGCAAAAAAAATGGAAGAAGGGACTTACCGCATTGCTTTTTATTTTAGGGTCAATTATTATTATTTCCATCCCTGTTTATTTTTCCATAAAAATGGTATCACCTAAAATTAATTCGCTTGTAAATAATCAGCACGAAGTAATGCAGGGCATTCAAATTTTTTCAGATAAAATTGAAGCGGTTACCGGCATGAAAATATTTACCGATGAAAATACTAAATCGGTAGCAGCAAAAATTTCAGGTTCCATTCCAAAATTGCTTAACAGCACCGCAAATGTGTTAACCAATCTTATTATGCTTTTCTTTTTGTACTACTATTTACTGGTAAATGGCCGGGCAATAGAAAAGTACCTGGGTAAAATAATTCCTTTAAAAGAAGAAAATGTAGATAAGCTGGCCAGCGAAACCATAGTAATGATAAGGGCCAATGCTATTGGTATACCCATCATTTGTATTGTGCAGGGTATATTTGCCGCAATTGGTTATTTAATTTTTGGGGTTAAAGACTGGGGCATGTGGGGGTTTGTAACCGGTGTGTTTGCTTTTTTTCCGTTAGTGGGCACAATGATAATTTGGATACCGCTGGTAATTTATCTTTACTCTACCGGCAATAATTATACAGCAACAGGATTAAGTATTTACAGTATTGTAGTAACAGGTAATGTTGATTATATAACAAGGTTGGGTTTATTAAAAAAAATGGGTAATGTACATCCCATGATAACAGTGCTGGGGGTAATTGTAGGTTTAAAATTATTTGGGTTTATGGGTTTAATTTTTGGCCCATTATTGGTGAGCTATTTTATTATCCTGATAAAAATTTATATAAACGAATTCAGTACTAACAAACAGACAGCAGAAACATAACCCTTAATGAATAAAATTTTTTTATGAGTATTGAAGAAGATATTAATCAAACAAAATTTAGAAACGAATTTCAAAAAGCCAGCATCAACCTCATTTATACCTTTAACTGGGTTAATGAACAAATGAAAATTTTGTTGGAAAAGCAGGGGCTAACATCGCAACAGTTTAATATCCTTCGTATTTTAAGGGGGGCAGCTGCGCCGCTGAGTACTTTGCAAATACGCCAGCGCATGCTGGATAAAATGAGCGATACCAGCCGCATAGTAGACCGCCTGGTAATAAAAGGGCTGGTTAAAAAAGTAGTATGTAAAACTGATAAACGTTTGGTAGATGTTTCTATAACCGAAAAAGGAAAAAAACTTTTGGCAAAGCTGGATGACAGCCAGGCAGAAATGGATGCGGTACTCAGCAATCTTACCGAAGGCGAAGCAAAAACATTTAATAAGTTGCTGGATAAAATACGTGAACCTAAATAAAATGATTACCCATGAAAATTCTCTCACTGGCTGTTGTAATCAGTTGCATTTTTCCCTTAATTGCTTTGGCGCAAATCAAGCCCGAGTTTAGGGGCGTGTGGGTAGCTTCTATAGATAATATAGACTGGCCTGCAAGGGGAAATTATAATTCCGATTCGCAAAAACTGGCTTTTATTAAATTACTCGATAATCATAAAGCCAATGGCATGAATGCAATGGTGGTGCAAATCCGCCCGGCTACCGATGCTTTTTATCCATCGCCTTACGAGCCCTGGAGCCAATGGCTAACCGGTAAACAGGGGCAGCCGCCAGTGCCCTATTACGATCCTTTACAATTTATGATTGCCGAAACTCACCAGCGTGGTATGGAGTTTCATGCATGGATGAATCCTTACCGTGCCGATTTTAATATTAATACCTCTTCCATTTCGGCCACACATATTACCCGGTTACACCCCGAATGGTTTTTAACCTACGGCGATAAAAAATATTTTGATCCGGGCAACAAACTGGTACAGCAGCACGTAACCAATGTGGTGCAGGATGTGGTGAGCCGCTATAATGTAGATGCCATTCATTTTGATGATTATTTTTATCCTTACCGTATAGCCGGGCAAGAGTTTCCGGACGAAAAAAGTTACCGCCAGTATGCAAATGGTTTAAGTAAAGACGACTGGCGCCGCAGTAATGTAGATTCTATAATTGTAATGCTGCACCGGGTAATTAAAAAAGAAAATGCAACCTGCCAGTTTGGTATTTCTCCTTTTGGGGTGTGGCGTAATATTGATAAAGACCCTGTAAACGGCAGTAATACCAAAGCGGGCCAAACCAATTACGACGACCTGTATGCCGATATTTTATTGTGGTTAAAAAAAGATTGGATAGATTATGTAGCACCCCAAATTTACTGGGAGTTTGAACAAAAAAATGCGCCTTATCAAACTATATTAGATTGGTGGAGCACTCATACCTATGGCAAAAATTGTTACATTGGTTTAGGCATTTATAAAGCCGGCACTAATGTGTACTGGAAAGATAAAACCCAATTGCCCCGGCAAATTGAAGCCTTACGCAAAACTCCAAACATACAGGGTATGATATTTTTCAGCAGTAAAAGTTTTGATAAAAACCCCAATGGCTGGACGGACAGTTTACGGTTAAATTATTTTGCAGTGCCGGTTAAAACGCCGCCGGTAAAATAAAGCCCACAAAAAATACAAACGCTATGCTTTACCTTTGTTTTATAATTAAAGGCAGCTCTCAAAGGCGTTATTAATTATTAATTATTCATTATCAATTATTTTTTTATGCCCGGTTACGAATTATGGAGCGATGCAGAACGCAAACAGGTAAACGAAGTTTTAGATACTGGTATTTTAATGCGTTATGGTTTTGATGGCCCCCGCAAAGGAATATGGAAAGCAAAAGAACTGGAGCAGGAAATCTGCAACACCTTTGGCAGTAAATATGCACAATTAGTAAGCAGCGGCACTGCTGCATTAACTACCGCATTAAGTGCGTTAGGCATTGGTTATGGCGATGAAGTAATTATGCCCGCCTTTACATTTGTGGCAAGTTTTGAAGCCGTAATAAGTGTGGGTGCCATACCGGTAATGGTAGATGTGGATGATACACTTACGCTAAACCCCGATGCAGTAAAAGCTGCAATCACTTCAAAAACAAAATGTGTAATGCCCGTACACATGTGCGGCAGCATGGCCGATATGGATGCCCTGCAAAACATTTGTAAAGAGCATAAATTAATTTTATTAGAAGATGCCTGCCAGGCCATTGGCGGTACTTACAAAGGAAAAATGCTGGGCACAATTGGCGATGCAGGCACGTTTAGTTTTGATTTTGTAAAAACAATTACCTGCGCCGAAGGTGGTGTAATAATGACGAACAGGGAAGATGTTTTTGTTAGCAGCGATGGCTACAGCGATCATGGACACGATCATAAAGGTGTGGACCGTGGGGCCGATTTACATCCGTTTATTGGATACAATTTTAGAATAAGTGAACTGCATGCTGCAGTGGGTTTGGCACAAATAAAAAGACTGGATGAATTTTTAACACTGCAGAAAAAAAACAACGCTGTATTAAAAAATATTCTATCCACCGTGCCCGAAATAAGTTTCCGCCGGGTGCCTGATGAAGCTGGAGACAGCGGCTCATTCATCAGCTGGTTTTTACCAACTGCCGAAATTACCAAAGCTGTTGTTGCCGAAATGAAAGCTCAAAATATTTTAGCAGGCAATTTTTACTGGTTCGATAATAACTGGCATTATATCCGCAAATGGGATCATCTTAAAAATTCCATCACACTTAATGCATTAAGCCCCGAGGTAAAAGAAAAAGTAATGCACCATGCCACTAAAGATTTTGCTGCAAGTGATGCGGTAATCAGCCGCTGCATTTCAACCGCCATTAGTTTAACCTGGAGCGATGAACAAATAAAAGAGAAGGGAGCAAAGATGATTGCGGTTATTAAAAGTGTTGTAGAAAAACATTCTGTTACTGCTTAAAAAATACAGTCATGAGTTTTTTAAAAGATTTTTTGGGCGGCGATGATAAAAATAAGCCCAAACCAACTTCATTAGAATCGCAATTGCCGGAGAAAAAAACATCCACCATATTTCCTTATTTAAAATTTTCGGGTGGCGGGGATGCAAAGCCTGGTGATGTTTTTAAAATTGAGGATGATAACCCAATAATTGCCACATCTTATTTTAAAGTTGAAGGAGAAAGTGAAGACAAAAAAATGGAAATCATCTGCAAAAAGATTTTACCAGATTGTTTTTTATTTTACGGATTTGATTTGGATACTATGTTTGTACAGGTAATGCCAACCGATTTTAATGAAAGTTTACGGTTAGATAATTTACACCTGATAGCAAAAGAAAACCTCACCTATTTTTCTGAGCATGAAAAAGTGCCGGAAATCCGCTCTTCGGAAAGTGGTATTAATATGATTGTTTGTGGTGGTAATTACGAAGCCTCACTAATTTTATTTGAAGATATCTGGCTTAATTTACAGGAGCAGCTTGCAAGTGCACTTTATGTATCCATACCTGCAAGAGATATGGTTCTTTTTACAACACAAGACAATTTAGTGGCAATAGATGAAATCAGACAATTAGTAATTAATCAATATTATACTTACCACAGGCAGATGTCGAAGTATTTGTATAAAGTAGAAGGAAATATCTGGACCGTAGTTGAAAAAATTATTGAATAAATATCAAAACGATTTAATTCCTGTATTCACCTTCCCTTCCATCCAGTCGCATTGCTGCACACTTCCTAATCTAAACTTAAAGGGAATTTTTGTTGCTTTCTCCAGCTGTAATTCCTTCTTACAAAAAAAACCAAGATTTTGGGTATAAAAATTTTGAGGCAGCGGGCTGTTCAACACCTTTTTATTGTTAATGGCGGCAGCAAAAATTTTTGGTTCGCCATTAATATAATTGCCAGAATTTATCTCACTAAATTTAAATGGTTTGTTAACGAACGCAGGCGCAAACACAATTTTATGTAGCTTTTTAATATCAATAATTGTATTAACTGCAACTGGGAAATCATTAAAAATTTGGGAATGACTAAAAGCGGAATATACTTTTTTTTGTGCAAAAACATCGCTTCCTACAAAAATCATGCAAAAAAATAAAAATTTAGCTTTTTCGTTCATAATACTATTAAGTTTGCAATTAAATTTACACCTTATTCTTTTCATTCTGTTGTTTGTAACAATAATATATACGCAGTAAACAGGTTTTTGGTACAAGTTGTACAATTAAAACCAGGTTGTGAAATAAAGAATAAGTATTGTAAAATTTCAATTACTATTAAACACAATCACTCCCATTGTTGGGATAAGGAATATGGCTTTAAGTCAGGGATTATATCAAAAACAGTTACAAAAATTATCGCCACAGCAAATTCAGTTAATGAAACTGCTGCAGGTGCCTACGGCAATTTTAGAGGAGCGTATTAAAGAAGAAATGGAGGAAAACCCGGCGCTGGAACAGTCGGAAGACGATCATAAAGATGAATTTGAAGAAGCCAATGAGGAATTTAAAGATACCGAAGAGGAATTTGAAGCCGATGGCAGCGAAGATGATTACGATAACCTGGACATCAGCGAATATGTAAACGACGGGGATGATGAAGTAGGCGATTACAAATTAAGAGATGAAAATTATCCTGAGGTGGATGACGGTAAAGTAATACCGCACAAAGTAGAAGTAGGCTTTAACGAATTAATGCTGGAGCAACTGGGCCAGCTAAACCTTGATGATCACCAGCAAAAAATTGCCGAGCAAATTATTGGCAACCTTGATGATGATGGTTATTTACGCCGCGATATTTCCTCTATTGTTGATGACCTGGCCTTCAGGCAAAATGTAATAACTTCCGAAGAAGAAATAGGGCAATTGGTTTTGCAGATACAGCAATTTGATCCGCCGGGAATTTGTGCCCGTAATTTGCAGGAATGCCTTTTGCTGCAGCTGGAAAGAAAATCTGGCGAAGGTAAAAGTGTGGAGATGGCCATAAAAGTACTGGACAAATACTTTGATGAGTTTACAAAAAAACATTACGAAAAAATACAGCGGGGGCTTTCGCTTAATGATGAACAACTGCGGGAAGTAATAACGCAGATTGTAAAATTAAATCCTAAACCGGCCGGCAACATTGGTGATACCAACAAAGGCGAGAGCTATGTAATTCCCGATTTTTTTATTTACAACAATGCCGGTAAATTAGAATTAACCCTTAACAGTAAAAATGCCCCCGACCTGCGCATTAGCGAAGGCTACAGGGATATGTTGAAAGATTACGAACGTGGCAGCAAAAAAGATAAACGGCAAAAAGAGGCTGTGCTTTTTATCAAACAAAAAATTGATGCAGCAAAATGGTTTATAGATGCCATTAAACAGCGGCAAAATACATTGCTGAACACCATGGAAGCCATCATGAATTACCAGCACGATTTTTTTGTTACCGGCGATGAAACAGAACTGCGGCCCATGATTTTAAAATACATTGCCGAAGCTACCAATTTAGATATTTCAACAGTAAGCCGTGTAGCCAACAGTAAATTTGTACAAACCGAATTTGGTACTTACCGCCTTAAATTTTTCTTTAGCGAAAGCCTGCAAACAGAAAGTGG
>JAYURK010000030.1:0-6383 GCA_043756235.1 Ferruginibacter sp.
TGAAAAATACTCAAAACTTGTAAGACAATTTTTTTGCAATAACTGTTTAAGAAGCTGTTTGAGTTATTTATTTTTTATTTATTTGGCTAAAGCCGACAACCTGTATTTGCATTACCACGCCTTTAAAGGCGTGGTAATGCAATTGAAATACAAAAGGCTTTAGCCAAATAGTTTTCTATTAAAATTAATTAAAACAGCTTCTAAGTCACATTGAAAATAAAGACGAAGATGATTATATGAGCACCAAGCCCCAATTCCCAATCCGTTTTACCACATCGTCACCTCCACCACCGCATCTAAATTTATTCTTCCATAAATATGCGGAAATTCTTCATTAACTGAAGGTGCCAATTCAAAAATATGTACGGCTTCCAATTTGCCTTCATCAATATGTAAAACTAAAAGGTCTTTATCATTGGCATAGTATCGCTTTATTACAGCTTCTACCTGTTCTTTTTTGCTGGCATGTATAAAACCTTCGGTTAGTAAAGAGGGTGCCTCGTAAAAGCCAAGCTCCAAAGCTTTTTGCCAATCGGGTAATGTAACTACGTGGTATATCATTAATCTAATAAGTTGGCCAATAAAAGCAGTTCGTCCATTTTATAATGGTTGCGTTCGTTATCAAAACATTTACTTAATTCTTCCAGTAAAAATTGTATAATTCTTTTATTATTAAGCTGGCGAAAATAAGAAGCGGTAGGCGGCACAGCTATGCGCTTAAAATAATTCTCTACATCTTTATGGCTGTAAATTTGCCCGTTAAGCGGATCAATATAAAATTTAATTTTTTCGGAGGCATGCCCAACAGGGTTTAATAAATCATGCTGCAGATCTACATATGCTAAAATAAATTGCCGGGGTATATTTACAGCCCTGATAGGAACATCCAATAATTCGCAGAGCACTAAATAAATAATGCCATTACTTACTGCATTGCCTTTTTTACTTTCTAAGGCTTTATTAATTAAATAATCGTCAGGATTAGTGTACCCAAATTCAACCCCTTTTTGTTTGTAGTAATTATAGATGATGCTGGTGATTACATTTACCTGCTCCAGTGGCGTAAGGTAACTGTTTAGCTCCAGCCAAATATTGCGTTTTAGTTTTTCAATTTCCTGCAGTACCGTGTTTTTTTGCAAATCGGGATAATGGTATCTTGCTACCAGTAAAGCACCTTCCAGTAAATCTGCATCGCCTTTGGCCCAGTTGGTAAAATCGGCAGTTAAATCCCTGAAGTGTAAACGGTGTATCAGCAGTTCAATTCTTTCCTGCAATGCTTCATTGGTTGAATTTTCCCAAAGGTTTTCCAGGTTGGGGATTATGCCTTTACCAAATGAAATTATTTTATCGCTAACAGTATTGTAAACATATTCATCCGGATCGTCAATCAGGTGCAGTAGTGCCGATATTTCTTTATTCTCCTTCATTATTAATTGAATTTCGGAAATTGCTTCTTAATAAAGAAGTTAAAATTTTCCACAGTGGTGGTTAACTTTTTAACAGCCGGTAATTATATAAGGTTCAGCTAATAATTTTATAACCTTTACCATTTTAAAATGCAAACAGTTGGCGTAAAAAAAAATTCCCCCCGAAGAATCGGCGGGAATTTCTTTAACCCTTAAAACAACCAACATGAAATGTTGATTAATTATAAAGGTTTATGTACGATGTTTTATTTATTATGGTTTTACCTTGTAAAAATTATTTTAAACCGTGCTATATAAATTAAAAAAATTATACCAGCGCCAGTTCTAAAACCTGCTGCATGGTTTTTACATAATGAAATTTTATGCCTTTTATATACAGTTTATTAATTTCATCCACATCTTTTTCATTTTGCCAGCACATAATAATCTCCTTTAAACCGGCACGTTTTGCAGCTAAAACTTTTTCTTTAATACCACCAACGGGCAATACCTGTCCTCGTAAGGTTATTTCACCCGTCATAGCCAGATAAGGTTTTATTTTGCGGCCGGTAAAAGCGCTGGCCAAAGCCGAGAGCATGGTTATACCTGCGCTTGGGCCATCTTTGGGTACCGCACCTTCGGGCACGTGTATATGTATATCTTTTTTATTAAAGAGTTCGGCAGGTATATTTACCTTTTTGCAATTGGCGCCTAAATAAGTTAAAGCAGTACTGGCACTTTCCTTCATCACATTACCCAAATTACCCGTTAATTTTAATTCTCCTTTGCCCTCGCTTAACTGGGTTTCAATAAAAAGAATATCGCCACCTACATAAGTCCATGCCAGGCCAACAGCTACACCCGGCATATTGGCAATTTTATACAGGTCGTTACTGTATCTTGGTTTGCTTAAAATTTTTTCAACATCATTATTGGTAATAGTGGCTTTTAATTTCCCCTTTATCACTAACTCTTTTGCCTGGTAGCGCATTACACTTGCTAACTGCCGGTCTAATTCTCTTACGCCGCTTTCACGTGTATAGTCCTCAATTATTTTTTGTAGAACGGTATCACTTAATTTAAAACTGTCTTTTGGCAAACCATGCATTTCTTTTTGCTTGGGCATTAAATGCCTTTTGGCAATTTCAATTTTTTCTTCTACAGCATAACCGCTTAAATCAATAATTTCTAAACGGTCTCTTAATGCCGGTTGTATGTTGCTGATGTTATTTGCTGTAGCAATAAATAATACTTTGCTTAAATCATATTCAAGCTCTAAATAATTATCATAAAAAGTATTGTTTTGTTCAGGATCTAATACTTCTAATAATGCTGATGATGGATCGCCATGTACGGTGCTGCCCACTTTATCAATTTCATCCAGTATCATTACCGGGTTACTGCTTTTTATTTTGCGGATAGATTGTATGATTCTTCCGGGCATGGCACCAATATAGGTTTTACGGTGGCCACGTATTTCACTTTCATCATGTAAACCACCCAGGCTTACCCTAACATATTTACGGTTGATGGCTGCTGCAATACTTTTTCCTAAACTTGTTTTACCAATACCGGGAGGGCCTAAAAAACATAGTATAGGGCTCTTCATATCGCCTTTTAATTTCAGTACGGCTAAGTATTCTAAAATTCTTTCTTTAATTTTTTGCATGCCATAATGGTCATGGTCTAATATTTTTTTAGATCTTTTAAGGTCGTATTGGTCTTCGGTATAATCTTCCCAGGGCAGGTCCAGCATTAAATCCAAATGATTATACGTTACCGAATAATCGGGAGTAGAAGGATGCATACGCTCTAATTTTTCTACACCTTTGGTAAACATTTCTTTTGCAGCTTTAGGCCATTTTTTTGCCTCGGCTTTTTTCTGCATCTCTTTTACTTCGGCCACATTATCGCCACCCAATTCTTCTTTAATGGCTTTCATTTGCTGTTGCAAAAAATATTCACGCTGCTGCTTATCTAATTCGTTACGGGTTTTGTTGGTTACTTTATTTTTTAATTCTGCATATTGTAATTCGGTTTGCATTAAATTCATCAGCAGTTCGGCTCTTGCTTTAATGTTGCTTATTTCTAAAAGCTTTTGTTTTTCTTTTATATCGCTGTTTAAATTGCTGCTAACAAAATGAATTAAAAAAGAAGGGTTCTCAATATTTTTTAAAATGATAGCCGCTTCGCTGGGCAGGTTGGGCGAGAGGCCAACAATTTGTCCGGCCAAATCTTTTATGCTGCCTACCATGGCTTCAAAATCTGCATCGCCTTTTAAATTTTCTTCATTTAGTATTTTTATTTTGGCTTTAAAATAAGGGTCATCAGTAGTAACTTCTTCAATCTTACATCTTTTGCGCCCCTGTATAATTATGGTAGTGCCTCCATCGGGCATTTTTATCAGCTTAACAATTTTTGCAACAGTACCAATATCTTCTAAATCGCTGATAGTTGGCTCTTCAACATTACTGTCTTTTTGCGCTACTACGCCTATCAATTTGTCAGCCTTATATGCATCATTTACGGCTTTAATGCTCTTATCTCTGCCAACAGTAATGGGAATTACTACTCCGGGAAAAAGAACGGTATTGCGTAATGGTAAAATAGGTAATTCTTCTGGAATAGCCTGTTCATCAACGTTTGGGTCTTCTTCATCATTTAAGGGTATGATGGGCATAAACTCCATTTCATCTTCGGGTCCCTGCAAATAAAATTTTTTATCCATATTAATCTCAATATATAGTCAATTTGTCAAAACACACTCATAAAATTGTATTATTTGCGTGGATGTGTATATAGTCAATATTAATGCCAATACAACCCCAAACCCCTAAAGGGGCTTACGAAGATTAAAATGATTTATAACACTTTTAAAGTTTCAAACTTAGTGATAAAAAATTTCAATCAGAATTAGTGTTTGGTATTCGAATTAATTAACTACCTAAGTTCCCCTTTAGAGGACAGAGGCTATCTTTGCAATCCATGTACATCAATTGCACCGATAAAGAACTTTTTATTTTAAAAAAAATTGCAGCTGCTGCTGAAAATTTAAATATACCCTGTTATTTAATAGGTGGGTTTGTAAGAGATAAAATTTTGGAAAGAGAAACCAAAGATATGGACATAGTTTGTGTTGGCGATGGCATTACATTAGCTCATGAAGTAGCTGCTTTATTTAACCCAACACCAGAAGTAGCTTTTTTTAAAAATTTTGGTACAGCACAAATAAAAGTAGGCAATGGGCAATGGGCAATGGGCAATGAGACAATTCAATCCGCTGCATTTCCCCTTGTAGAGGATAGGGGCTTTGAAATTGAATTTGTAGGTGCCCGTAAAGAAAGCTACGATTTTACAAGCCGCAAACCTGCGGTAGAATCCGGTACTTTAGAAGACGACCAGAACCGCCGTGACTTTACCATTAATGCCATGGCGATAAGTTTAAATAAAAATGATTTTGGTGAGCTGGTTGATCCGTTTAATGGTATTGCAGATTTAGCATTAAAAAATATTCAAACGCCTTTGGCGCCGGGCATAACATTTAGTGATGATCCTTTGCGGATGATGAGGGCCATTCGTTTTGCAACGCAATTAAATTTTACTATTGAAGCAAAAACTTTTGCTGCTATTGCAGAAAATAAAGAACGAATAAAAATTGTTAGCGGCGAAAGAATTGCTGACGAACTGAATAAAATTGTTTTATCGCCAAACCCATCCATAGGTTTTGATCTGTTATATAAAAGCGGATTATTAAAAATTATTTTTCCGCAGATGGTGGCATTGGCCGGCGCCGAATATATTGATGGCATGGGGCATAAAGATAATTTTTATCATACCCTTCAGGTGCTGGATAATATTGCGCCAAACACCAACGATTTATGGTTACGCTGGGCAGCCATATTACATGATATAGCAAAGCCTGCAACAAAAAAATTTGAAGAAGGCCATGGGTGGACATTTCATGGCCACGAAGCCCTAGGCGGAAGAATGGTGCCCAAAATTTTTGCCCAGTTAAAGCTGCCACAAAACGAAAAAATGAAGTTTGTACGCAAGCTGGTAGAAATGCATTTGCGGCCCATCAGTCTTACAAAAGAAAATATTACGGATAGCGCTGTAAGAAGATTATTATTTGATGCTGGTGAAGATTTTGATGCATTAATGACTTTATGCTCGGCCGACATTACCAGTAAAAACAAACAAAAAGTACAGCGGTTTTTAAATAATTTCGATATGGTGCGTAAGCGCTGTGCAGAAGTGGAAGAAAGCGATCACCTGCGTAACTGGCAACCGCCAATAACCGGCGAGATAATTATGCAAACATTTAAATTGCCTCCCGACAGAAAAGTGGGCATTATAAAAAATGCAATAAGAGATGCTATTTTAGATGGAGAAATAGCTAATGACTATGATGCTGCTTTTGTTTTTATGATTGCTAAAGCAAGGGAATTGGGGATAGGTAATTAAGCAGGGGTAATTGGTAAGTAAGCGTTAGGAATTAGAGTGAGCAACAATTCTACTCTTCAACTTTTTCGCTGAATTTCTGATAACAAAATCCAAATATTTTTTTTAAAGCGCCAAATTCTCAAATACTATATTAAATTCTTATTTTTACGCCATGGCTATTTTACGTTTTAGAATTTACTGGGAAGATGACGATAGTGTTTACAGAGATATTGCTATTCGTCACACACAAAATTTTTACGACCTGCATGGTTGTATTTTAAAATGTTATGAGTTCGACTCTAAACATAAAGCAACTTTTTACCGCAGTAACGATAACTGGTTACGTGGCCGTGAAATTTCGCTGGACAAATATGATAAGGATTATAAAGCTGAGCCGCTTATAATGGCGGATACCCCTATCAGTTCGGAGATAAGTAACCCCAACCAAAAATTTATTTACGAGTACGATTTTAATAAGATGTGGCACTTTATGGTGGAGCTTATTAATGTTGATAAAGAAGAAAATAAAAAACT
>JAYURK010000031.1:0-6381 GCA_043756235.1 Ferruginibacter sp.
GGTGCTGTTTGCCGGCGTTGCAATTTTGTAATAATGATTTATATATTGAATGACGGCATCTCCAATTTTATCGTAATCAAAAGCACCATTAGCATTAACATTGGCAAAAGGGGCAATAAAAGTAATATTATCTTTTCCTTCAGCCGAAGTGGCCACTAAAGAAATGGTATCGATGGCATAAATATTTTTACCCAATTGCATTTTTATGGAGTCTATAAAAGTATTAACCTGCAACTGCCGGGGTTGTAAATTATCCGCATTAATATTAGCTAAAAATGAAAAATTAAGGGTGTCTTTATATAAATGCAATTTTTGTAATTGTGCGGTATCCACATTTACAAAGCCATTTAAAGCGGGATAGTCTTCTTTAACAGTAGTTTTTATATCATATTGAAGTACCAGGTTGCTGTCGTTAATATTTCCCTTACTTTCAATAAAGCCTGCATTAAAAACTGCTGTTACATTGGCGTTTTGATAATTATATTTATTGTATTGTAATTGTTTAACCGCAGCTGTAATACCGGACCGCATAGTTTTGTAATTAAAGCCGGTGCCTTTTGCTTTAAAAGTTCCGGTTACATTTCCTATAATACTGTCCTGGCTTATAAGCCTGCCAATAGCAAAGTTGTTGGTTGTTATAAACAAATCGTAAACGGCCCTTTCCGGATCTTTTACATTTTTGATAAAACCTTTTATTGTTGCAGGGCCATAACTGCCGTTTAATTTTGCATCGGCAACAAGGTTATTGATGTTACCGGAAATTTTTCCGCTGATGGTAGTTTTTGCTGGTAAATTTATTTGTGGCGGTAAACTTCCCGGGGGTATAAAGCCCATGATAAAATTTTTATCAAAGCTGCTTCTGCCTAAAGCAACATCGTACTGGAGTGCTGCAGGGTTTAAAATATTTTTTAAATTTATTCTACCATGTATGGCAAAACCTTTTCCATTGGCTTTTATGTTTGAAAACAACTCGTTATTGTTGCCCCTGATATTTCCGGTAAGGCTGAAGGTTGCCGGCACTTGTGAAAGCTGCTGCTGATTTTCTTCAGGAACAAATTTTAAAAGATCAATTTTCTTAATAAAACTTCTGTCAATATACAGGTCGTAACTAAATTTATCGGCATCAGTTAAGTTGTATAAAGTGCCATGTGCATTTACGGTGCTGCCCGATAAACCGGATAATTGTAAAAAGGGCAAATACACCATTGCCAGGTTGCCGCGTAATTCGGTATTAAAATTTACAAGGTTACCAGCAAATTGTGCTGGCGGAAAATTCTTTTTTAAAAAAGGCAGTAACAAATACAAGTCGTTAAAAGCAATGGTTGAATTTTTTAGTGTGACCGCAATTAAACTGTTACGTGGATTTTTGGTAATGCCTGCAAGGCTGTCGAATTTTATTTCAATAAAATCGCGGATTAAACTTTTGGGCGTTTTTACATAAAGATCCGTAGCCGAAAAGATGGTATCTGTTAGTAAAAGGTTTGTATGCGCTGTATCTATTTGAAAGCCGCTGGTATCTTTAAATTGCAGATGGTTTACAAGTGCTGCTGTATTGTTAACAGCGTAATTAAAATTAGTAATATTGGCGCCAAGTTTTTTTATATCAAAATGCCCAAAATCAAAACCATCTTTTGCCGCTAAGTTTTTATCATCAAATTTTATATTGTTGTTTGATAGTAAAATTTGCTTTGCATTTATTGTCCATGGAATAATATTGGTGTCTGTAATTTTATCAGCAATAATTTTATTTTTTGGATTGGTGAACCTTATGGTAGCGCTGTCTAATAAAATGGTATCGGCTGTTGCAGTAGATTGTGCTAAACTAAACAACACATTACTTAAACCTAGTTTAGTAACATTGTTAGCATAATAGAGGCCCGAAATTTTATCATCAACAATTACATTAACATCCCTGATATTAAAATGTGCTGCCGTTAAATAAAGTTGGTAGCTGGTTTTTTTTATAGAATCTGCAGTTTGTAAAAGAATACTGCTGTCTTTTATTTTTTCTTTATAAGTGTTCATAAAGAAATTAATACCTGAAGCTGTAAAGTTGTTGATGGCAAAGTTTGTTCTGTCTGGCTGAAATTTATTTAGTGTGGCATCCAGATTTTTTATGCTTGCTTTAAAATCCGATCCGTCGTGCTGATCTTTAAACTGCAGCACAACATTTTCAAAAATCAACCGGTCTAAAGTTAATTTTAATTCTGCCGTATCGGTATCAACCTGGCTAACGGGTTTATTGCCCGAAAATGCATTGATCAAAAAATTGTAATTAAATGCCGTATCATTTTCGGGCCGGTTAACGTTTAAAAAAATATTTTTAAACAATAATTTTTGAATATCGGTATTGCCCCGCATTAATTTAAACATGTTGATGTCCACAGAAATTTGTTCTCCAAAAATCAACGTATCTTTTTTTTGATCTTCGATATAAACATTTTTTATTTCTATCCATTGCGGCAACCTGTAATCGATGGCGCCAATTACCACTTTGGTTTTTAATTTATCTGTAAGGTAATTTTGTACCTGGCTTTTTACGGCACGTTTACCAACCGGTAAATTAATAAACAGAAAAAAAAGGCATACTAAAATCAACAAAGCACCGATGGTGAATAAGAGAATTTTACCCGTTTTTTTTATTACTTTTTTATAAGGCATTTGTTGATGCGGTCTTGAAAAAATTAATCTTCTTTTAAGCGGTTAAATAAGCTTTAAGGCTGTTATAATTTTACCAGCATTGTATATAATGAAATTATTGTGCCGTTACTGGGTACTGTAACAAAGTTTGCTTTCTTCTCATTTTACAAACAATATTTCTCAATCTGTGGAATTTGTTCCTCAACAAATCCGCCTTGCGGCATTTTGACGTACTTAAGGTAATTGGTATAGCATTTGAAATTTTATTACCATAACCAGCTAAAAACCCTACACATTATGCAGCAAATACATCAAGACGCAAACTTTCAATTTTTAAAGAAAAAAATTAAGGAAATTAAAATGGCCATGTTCAGAACAGAGATAGATGCTGAACTTAAATTGCCCAACAATATCATACAAACTTTTAGGGTAGATAATGATGGAACCGTTTGGTTTTTTACATCATGCAACGAAAAATATGCAGATAATATCGACCGTAGTTTTTATGCATATCTTAATTATTATAAAAAGGGTACTGGTTGCCGTTTACAGTTAAGTGGTGTAGCAACAATTGCAGATAATGAAGATGACGGTTTAATTTCTATTGATACCGCCACAAGAATGGTTTTGGTAAAAATGAAAATTATGCAGGCTGAGTATTTTGAAAATAAAGTTTTGCCTGCCGTTACTTTTACCGAAAAATTAAAGAGCGCTATCTATAATATATTTCCTGCGCCAGCACATAAAAGTTATCATTTCTCAAAATAATAATTTTTTAAAACTGCCGTTACAATTTTTAATTTTAAAATTTTGGCACAGTTTTTCTTAATTAAAATGAAAATAAAATAAACATGAATAATTTTTTTAAAACTTTAATTGCCGGTTATGCCGGATGGAAATGGGGAGGCGGGTGCCTGGGAACAATTGCTGTATTTGTAATTGTCTATTTTTTGTTGGGTAATGTTAGCTGTTAAAAATTATTTCCGAAACCTTTTGTAAATCTTTTCGTTTTTTAAAATACTGCATCAATACATTTTGTGTTGGTGCAGTTTTTTTTTGGTTAATAATTAAAAATATCATTTCCTGTATGGCGGTTTTAAAAGTTAACTTTGGTTTTAAATGTTATCATGCAGGCATACTATAAAAGTTTATTACCAGATATATTTACGGAGTTCCGTACTTCACCAAACGGTTTAAGCAGCGAAACTGTTGAAGTTTTGCAGCAGCAATTTGGCACCAATACTTTAAAGGAAACTGCTAAAAAAAGTAAATTTAAAATGTTGCTTTCGCAGTTTACAGATGTGATGATACTTATTTTAATTGTTGCTGCAGTTATATCATTTGTGGTGGGAGAGTATACCGATGGATATGTTATTTTAGCCATTATTATTGCAAATGCCTGGATGGGTTTTTCGCAGGAATATAATGCGGAACAATCGGTGATGATGTTACAAAAAATGTCGGCACAATTTGCAGTGGTTATCCGCAATAGTAAACCACAAAAACTGGAGGCTGCAGCGTTAGTGCCCGGCGATATTATTTTACTTGAAGCCGGCGACATTGTACCGGCCGATGGCAGGTTGCTTGAAGTACACGCTTTTAAAACAAACGAATCTTCTCTTACCGGCGAAAGCCATTCAACAGAAAAAATTACAGCAGCCATCAACCAGGATAATTTAGTACCCGGTGATCAGCTTAACATGATTTTTAAAGGAACTATTGTTAGTAATGGTTCTGCAAAAGCTGTAATTACTGCAACTGGTATGAACACAGAGATTGGAAAAATTGCTGTAATGATGGAAGTGGATGCACAAAAAACACCACTGCAAAAAAGACTGATCATTTTTGGTAAACAGCTTTCAGTAATTGTACTGGTTATTTGCGCAGTGGTTTTTGGTATTGGCTTATGGCGTGGAGAACCGGTTTTTGCTATGTTTCTTACAGCACTAAGTTTAGCGGTTGCCGCTTTGCCCGAAGCATTGCCTGCAGTAATTACTATAGCATTGGCGGCTGGTGCAAGGCGAATGGTAAAACAAAATGCGCTGATGCGAAAGTTACCGGCTGTTGAAACGCTGGGATCTGTTACATATATATGCAGCGATAAAACCGGAACGCTTACGCAAAACATAATGACGGTAGAAAAAATGCAGGCCGCAGCGGGGCAGGAGGATTTATTGAAACATGCCATGATGTTAAATAATGAAGTTAAATTTTCGGAAGAAGGTTTATTGGGCGATGCAACAGAAACTGCACTGGTTGACCATGTTTTAGAAATAGGCCATACTAAAGAAGCATCGGATACAGCATTTCCGCTACTGGCAAAATTACCTTTCGATAGTGAAAGAATGCGGATGAGCACTTTGCACCAGCATGGCGATAAATGGATTTTATTTGTAAAAGGTGCCCCGGTAAAAATTACGGAAGTGTTGAGTGCAAAATATAAAGATCAAACTGCAGCATGGCTGGATGCAAACAGAAAATGGGCTTCAGAAGGTTTACGGGTTTTATTTTTTGGGTATAAAATTTTTGATCAGCAACCGGAAAATATAAATGCCGGCGAAGAAAAAGATCTTGATTTTTTGGGGATGGCGGCCATGATTGATCCACCAAGAGAAGAAGTTATTGAAGCAATAAAAGAATGCAAAACCGCAGGTATTAAATCGGTGATGATAACCGGCGATCAGCCATTAACCGCTATTGCCATTGCCGAGCGCTTAGGGATGGTTGAAAAAGGACATGATGGCGTGAAGACGGGAGCTGATCTTGAAAAGTTGACAGCAGACGACTTTAAAAATATTGTTACCACTACTACAATTTATGCAAGGGTTTCGCCGCAGCAAAAATTGAATATTGTAAAAGCGCTGCAACAGCATGCACAGTTTGTGGCAATGACGGGTGACGGTGTTAATGATGCACCATCTTTAAAACAAGCTGATATTGGTATAGCCATGGGTATTACCGGTACAGATGTTTCAAAAGAAGCCGCCGACATGATTTTGCTGGATGATAATTTTGCCACCATTGTAAAAGCCATACGTGAGGGAAGAAGGATATATGAAAACATCAGAAAATTTATTTTGTATGTGCTATCCTGCAACCTTGGAGAAATATTAACCATTTTTTTTGCACCGTTACTTGGTTTTGCAATTCCATTATTGCCCATTCATATTCTATGGATAAATTTAGTTACGGATGGTTTACCCGGATTGGCGCTGGTAAAAGAGCCTGCCGAAAAAAATATAATGCAGTTGCCACCACGGCCACCAAAAGAAAATTTATTTGCCGGTGGCATGGTTGCAAAAATTTTAATTACCGGAACCATTCTTGCCATAGCTTCTATATCCATACAATGGTGGGCAGTGCTGCAGCAGTATCCTGTAAAAATTCAACAAACAATGGTTTTTACCACCTTGTGTTTTGTGCAGTTGGGTAATGCACTTTCGGTACGTTCGGTTTACCAAAGCATTTTTGCTAAAGGCGTGTTTGCCAATAAAGCTATTTGGGGTGCTATTGCATTAACTGTTATTTTGCAATTATTGCTGGTGTACGTACCTTTTTTACAACCCATTTTTAAAACCGCCGCTTTGCCGGTAAATGCAATGCTGGCTATTATTATTGTAACAGCTGTAAGTGTTTTGCTGATAGAGTGCCTGAAATATTATAAGCATAGAAAATACAGGCCACAATAATTTTTTTATATTTCCAGTTTTTCCAGCACCAGCAGGGTTTCTAAAAATTCGT
>JAYURK010000032.1:0-6376 GCA_043756235.1 Ferruginibacter sp.
TTGTAAGTGCCAATTTTGTTTTGTGGCAAGCGGACTAATCTGCCCTGCTCTGCCAACGCCTGCAGTATAGATTGGCGAATCCACCACACAGCGTAAGAAATGAATTTGAAACCTTTTGTTTCGTCAAAACGTTGTGCCGCTTTGATTAAGCCGAGGTTACCCTCGTTAATTAAATCGCTAAGAGAAAGCCCCTGGTGCTGGTACTGCTTAGCCACAGATACCACAAAACGAAGGTTGGCCTGCACCAATTTGTCAAGCGCCCGCTGATCTCCCATTTTAATCTTTTGGGCCAAAATTGTTTCCTCTTCAGGAGTAATCATCGAAATCTTCGAAATTTCCTGCAAATACTTCTCTACTGCCTGTGAGTCACGGTTGGTAATTTGCGTTGCGATCTTTAGTTGCCTCATTGTAATGTATTAGTCTAGAATATGTAACACTTGTAGGACATATTTGTTGAGGAAAATGTTGCAAAAGAAATAGTTAATGCTCAAAACCCCTGAAATAGTGGGCAAAAATACGTTAAAAAGGCCGTATTTCATAACGATTGTGTAAAAAACAGGACAATTAGTGGATAAGAAGGTTCAAGTGTTTGGTAAACTGGGATTGAGCAGTGTGCTAAAGTATAAACTAATTCCCAATACCAATCTCTAATTACCGCATTATGCCAAAACTAATTCCTATTCACAAATCCCTAATTACCATTTATATTTGACCTATGATAACTGATTTACGATCTGATACTTTTACAAAACCCACTCCTTCAATGCTGGAGGCCATGTTTAAAGCCAGGGTTGGCGACGATGTTTTTGGTGAAGACCCCTCGGTAAACGAACTGGAAGCGCTTACCGCCGAAATGTTTGGAATGCAGGCAGCCGTCTTTTGTCCGTCTGGCACTATGACCAACCAGATAGGCATAAAATGCCATACCCAACCCGGCGACGAAGTAATTTGCGATAAGATGAGCCATGTTTACATTTATGAAGGTGGCGGTATTGCCTTTAACAGTGGCAGCCAGGTTAAAGCTCTTGAAGGTGATCGCGGCAGGCTTTCTGCAGAACAAGTACAGCAAGCTATAAACCCGGATGATGTGCACAAAGCACGAACTAGTTTGGTTAGCCTGGAAAACACGGCTAACCGTGGCGGCGGAAGCTGTTATGATTTTAATGATTTTACAGCCATTAAAGAAGTATGTGCTCAACATAATTTAAGCCTGCACCTTGATGGTGCAAGGCTATGGAATGCACTTGTTGCCAAAGATGAAAACGCAGCAGATTATGGCAAAGTTTTCGACAGCATTTCGGTATGCCTCAGCAAAGGATTGGGTGCACCAGTGGGAAGTTTACTTTTAGGCAATGCAGATTTTATTAAAAAAGCCCGACGGGTAAGGAAAGTTTTTGGAGGAGGTATGCGCCAGGCAGGATATTTGGCAGCAGCTGGTATTTATGCATTGCAAAATAATATTAACCGGTTACAAATTGATCACGGTCATGCACACCAGATTGCAGAAGCTTTAATAAAAAAAGATTTTGTGGGCAAGATAATGCCTGTAGAAACCAACATCATTATTTTTGAAGTATCAGGTTCATATACGGCCAAAGAATTTTGTGAAAGATTAAAGCTGGATGATATTTTGTGTTTGCCCATTTCGGCTACACAGGTACGCATGGTTACACATTTAGATGTAACTGAAGAAATGGTAAAAAAACTGATTAATGTAATTGAAGTTTTATAAAATTCTAATAACAAGTGACCCCAAAGCAGGTTTTACAACAATGGATAAAGGCTTTTAATGATGCCGATGCTGAAAATATTGCTGCCCTGTACAGCGATACTGCCACTAACCACCAGGTTGCTAACGAGCCGGTTATTGGTAAGGCTGCCATTAAAGAAATGTTTGCAGCAGAATTTGCCAGCGCCACAATGGTATGTATTCCTGAAAATATATTTGAAGACGGAGATTGGGTAATTATGGAATGGAAAGACCCCGAAGGCCGGAGAGGTTGTGGTTTTTTTAAAGTACAGCATGATAAAATAATTTTTCAACGAGGTTATTGGGATAAGCTTTCTTTTTTACAAAAATATGAAAATGCCTGATACAATATTTTGTGCTACAAAGTTGTTTTAAACTATGCTGGCAATAAGCAGTAACTATTATCCAAACAACACCCACCATAATAATTTTAAGAGAGCGCCAGCTTTTACTGCGAATTTTAAAATTATACATTGTTATTAATGATACCCATCTTTACCAGCTTAAAGAACAGGAGCCTCTGCTGATTGAAGAAAATATTTTGCCCATAAAAATTATGGCAGAAAATGGTTTTCATTTTTCAAAACCTTTGCACATTTCAAAACCAAAAACCGATCCGCTGTTAATTGGCATAGGCTGTCAGGCAGATAACGGCACTTTGTGGGGAGGCATTATTTTTAGTGCGCTCTTTTTTGTTATTTTTTTTGCAACAGGCATTTATGTTGTTTTACTTTTAGCCAACCTGCCGCTGTTTTACCTGGTGTATAAAATATTTTGGAACCCTAAAGAATTTATAACCATAGAAATTTTAAAGAAATAATCATAAAATATTTTTGAATAGAGATTATTGTAAACTGTTAGCTTTTTAATTAAAAAGGAAAACCAATTTTTAAATTCATTCCAGAATTATTATTGATGCTGGTGCTGTTGCTTTGAGTGGTTTTATTTGTAACTGTTTCTTTTGTTTGAGGGATAACAAGACTAAAAGAACAATTGATGGCCGTATTTTTTATATTAAAAGCATATTTAGGGCCGGCAGAAATATAAAAATTTCCTTTTTCTTCTATAAACACATTGCCGTTATTCCATTTGTAATTAAAAAAACTAAATCCACCCTGCAGATTTAGACCCACTCGTTTCTTTTTTCCAAAATATATTTCGGTATGAGTAAAAACCGGCACGTACATACTTTTTTTGTACCTGAAATATAATTCTGATATGCCCAATCCAAAATGTAAACCGGGCGACACCACTTTGCTTATGGTAAATTCTACCGATGGCAGAAAATTTCCCGGGTAAATAAAAACATAACTCAAAGCAATTTCTTTTTTATATTTTTTGGTTGTACCGTCTGCGCTTTGCGAAAATGAATAACAAAATAATAATAATGCCGGCGTTAATGTAAGCAAGTACTTTTTCATAATGAAGTTTTTAGGGACTTAATTAACAAGTGTGCTATAAATATAGCAACTTTACACTTCAAAATTATAATACAAAATAATGTTTCCAAAAATCAACCCCACTTCTACCCCGGCCTGGCATGCATTGCAAAACCAATATAGTAAAACAAAAACGGTACACCTTAAAGACTTGTTTAAGGCAGATGCCAAACGGTTCGACTGGTTTAGTACTCAACTGGATGAAATATTATTTGATTATTCTAAAAACAATATTACAACCGAAACACTGCAACTGCTGTTTCAACTGGCCAACGAATGTAAACTTGCCGATGCTATTGAAGCCATGTTTAGCGGCGAGAAAATTAACGCCACCGAAAACAGGGCTGTTTTGCATACCGCTCTAAGAAATTTTTCTGATGCTCCGGTTGTAGCCGATGGCATTGATGTGATGCCCGATGTGAAAAAAGTTTTGGATCAGATGAATAGTTTTTGCAAAAAAATTCATAGCGGCGAATGGAACGGCTTTACCGGTAAAAAAATAAAATACATTGTAAATATTGGTATTGGCGGCAGCGATCTTGGGCCGGTAATGGTAACCGAGGCATTGAAGCCTTATTGGGTGGAAGGTATTGAAACCTATTTTGTAAGTAATGTAGATGGAACCCATATTGCCGAAACATTAAAAAAAGTAACGCCTGATGAAACGTTGTTTTTAATTGCCAGTAAAACATTTACTACCCAGGAAACCATGACTAATGCCCATAGTGCAAGAACTTGGTTTTTACAACATGCGACTGATGAAGCATTAGTGGCAAAACATTTTGTTGCCTTATCTACCAACGAAAAAGCAGTTACCCAATTTGGTATTGCGCCAGAAAACATGTTTGTGTTTTGGGATTGGGTAGGCGGCCGGTACAGTTTGTGGAGTGCAATTGGTTTGTCTATTGCATTAACAATTGGATATAATAATTTTGAAGATTTATTGAAAGGTGCTCATGCTGCCGACAATCATTTTCGCACTACTAATTTTGAAAAAAATATTCCTGTACTGATGGCTATGATTGGCATTTGGTACACCAACTTTTATGGCACTACCACTGAAGCTATTCTGCCTTACGATCAGTATATGCACCGTTTTGCGGCCTATTTTCAACAAGGCAATATGGAAAGCAACGGAAAGTATATTGATAGAAATGGAGAGAAAGTTACCTATACCACCGGGCCGGTAATTTGGGGTGAGCCGGGTACAAATGGACAGCATGCTTTTTACCAACTCATTCACCAGGGCACACAAATTATACCCTGCGATTTTATTGCACCGGCAATCAGTCATAATACTATTGCAGACCATCATCAAAAATTACTGAGTAATTTTTTTGCACAAACAGAAGCATTAATGAACGGAACCGGGCACGAAGATGTTTACCGTGTTTTTGAAGGCAACCGACCCACCAATTCTTTTTTACTAAAACAGATAACACCCTTTACCCTGGGTGAATTAATTGCTATATACGAACATAAAATTTTTGTACAGGGTGTTATATGGAATATTTACAGCTTTGACCAATGGGGAGTAGAGCTGGGAAAAGTATTGGCAGGAAAAATTTTACCAGAGTTGTTAAGTGATGAGGAAGTAAGCTCACATGATTCTTCTACCAACAGCTTGATAAATTTGTACAAAAAAATAAAATGATGTAATTTTTTAATAATTTTAAAGAAATCATTTTTATGAAAGCATTATTCCTTACAACAGTGATCGTTTGTTTTTCATTTGCAGCAATTGCTCAACAAAATCCTTCAATGGAAAACAATGCGTGGCAATTTAATACTGCTGAAGTGGTTAAAAAAAATTTCCAGCCGCATGCAATTTTAATTGATCAATCGGCTGACAATAAAATTTATGCATTACCGCTGGACAATATGCCCTGCATAGTTCCGTCTGTTGCCACCAACGCTATAATGCCTGTTGCTGCAAAAAATTTTAATAATAACATAATTCCCAATGGCCTTAATAAATTTCAATTTATGCCACCTATCGTAACAGAAAATATAAGACCACAAAACAAAAAACATAAAACTACTTTTAAAGGTTACAAACCTGTAACCTCACCAAACTTAATGCTGCAGTTGGTTAAAAAAAAGTGACCCTGGGTTAAAAGTTGAAATCAATACCGGTCCGGAGTGGTAAGTTCGGTTTCTGATTTAAGGATAACAGTAAAAGTTTTTTTAGCTACACTTCCTTTAAGGAGTATTTTTTTTACGTTTAAGGGCAATATTGATTCATTACCATTTTCAACGGCAAAAAATTTCCAAACCCGGTTACCTTTTTTTGGTATAAATAGTATCGGCTTACCCGTAAGTTTATTGGTTCCTGCATTTACAACTGTTATGGCTTTATCTTCAACAGTTGCTGTAAATAAAACACCGCCATAATACAGTGCATCAATTTTAGGTTTTATGGTTCCTGCACATTCAATATAAATGAAACGGTCAATGATGGGTTTTGGATCAATAGTATTTCCGTTTTCATCTGCCCTTGCCATGCCGGGCATAGTAAAAGTATAAAATGCCTGCGCTTTTTGAATTCGAAAATTTTGAGCGGCGCAACTGCTGCAGTACAGCACCACCATTAAAATCGCCATTATCTTTTTCATTCAAAAAAAATTTAACCAAATATAATCTTTTAAAAAGGGTTTGCGGCTGATTGGTGTAAACAAAAACCCTTTCAAAAATGAAAGGGTTTACGCAATTAGGTTTGGTGTTGTTTAACCATCCAGGTTTACCACTTATCTACTTCCTCAGTGCTGCCGTTATCAACGGGTGTTGTTTCGGCAGGAGTTTCAATTTTATCTTCAGCAGTTGCCTGTGGGGCAGCTGGTGTATCATTTGTTGCTTCGGCTGCATTGGCCTGCGGTTGCCCTCCTTCACCTTCGTAAGGTGTATCATGATTAAAGGCATCAAAATCAAAGTTGGGCATTAATTCTGTTTTTACATAATCAATAGCTTCTCCCAATCCTTTAATAAATTTATTAAAATCTTCTTTGTACAAAAAGATCTTATGCCTTTCGTAGCCATCGCTGTCAAACTTTTTACGGCTTTCGGTAATGGTTAAATAAAAGTCGTTGCCCCGGGTTTCTCTTACATCAAAAAAGTAAGTCCTGCGTTTTCCTGCACGGATGCGTTGACTGTAAACGCTTTCCATTTTTTTGTCGTTGTTCTCGTACGC
>JAYURK010000033.1:0-54521 GCA_043756235.1 Ferruginibacter sp.
AAGTGCGTATAATTTTTTAAAGGGTAGCTTAATTCTTTACAAGAGCTTATCGAGTATGACAAAAAATTCTTACCTCTACGCCAACAGCATGCAAACCTCCCAACGCAAAATACCCATGCGTGGGGTTGATGGTACTTACAAACACTGGAATGAAATGTTGCCGGTGTTTGAAAAAGAATTAAAAACATTTAGACATAAAATAGATTCGCTTAAAAATAATACCGGTAAGGTTATTGCCGATGTAAAAGCTTTTACAAATGCTACAGTTCAGTTGACAGATCCTGCAAATGCTTATTTTTCTATTGAAAAAAATGTGAACATATTTACAGATACAAATCTTGTCATAAAATCTTTTGCAAAAGAATTACAAGGATTAAAGGCCGTGAAGGTTGGGTATAAGCAACAGTTAACAAATAGTACAATTATTAGTTTCGCTAATGATAAGCCGCTAAAGGTATTAGTTGGATTTTTTAAACCACAAAAAGCGGCTTTTACAAATGATACCATTTATTTAAAAGAACCCGAATTGGAAACTAATGCCAGTGCAGATGATTATGGGCAGGCAGAAATAAAAATAAGTAATGCCATTGCCATTGAAGGAATGCCTCCGGTAAATATTCATACCTATAATTTTAAAGCAGGTAAAAATATTCTAAAACTGGAAAAGGGAGTTTGTTTGATTTTGGGTTTTGTAGATGGCAACACTATTGTACCAGTTTATGATGCAGGATTAATGAGTGATAATAAAAATAAAAATTTGGATTGGTTGTTTGAGTGATTTTTTTTCAACACAGAGAAAAAGAGAAAGGGATTTAACGCAGAGATGCTCTGCGAAACCTCATGTATCTCCTTATCTCTGCGATAAACTTTAAAGATGGCAAAAAATAAAACAAAATATCTTCTTTCAATCATTCTCATACTAAGCACACAATTTCTTACTGCTCAAGATTTAAAACTCTGGTACAAACAACCTGCCGTAAAATGGACAGAAGCTTTACCACTCGGCAACGGCAGAATTGGCGCTATGGTTTTTGGCGGCATAGCGCAAGACAGAATTCAATTTAACGAAGAAACATTATGGACCGGCGAACCAAGAAATTATAACAGGCCAGGCGCTTATAAATATTTAGATTCTATTCGTCAATTATTATTTGCCGGCAAACAAAAAGAAGCCGAAGCATTGGCCGAAAAAGAATTCATGGGCACTAAAAGTAATGAAGGCAAAAAAGAGGCGTGGATAAAAAATATTTTACAAAATAGCAATCCTTCAAAAGAAAATTTTGATGACAGCCAATGGAAAACTATGACCGTGCCATCTTACGAAGGTTGGGAAGCCGCAGGCTTTGAAGGCTTGGATGGTGCGGTATGGTTACGCACCAGTTTTGAATTACCTGCATCATGGAATGGAAAAGAGTTGGCGATAGATTTAAACAGGATAAGAGATTATGATCTTACTTATATAAATGGAAAATTAATTGGCACACAACAAAACTCCGAAGCAAGAAAATATTTTATTCCGGCTTCGGTTTTACACCAGGGAAAAAATACCATTGCGGTGCAGGTAATTAATTACACAGATAAAGGCGGCATTGCCGGATATAAAGACACTTCAAAGCATATTGGTATTTACCCTGTGGATAAAGACAATGAAAAAATTTCTTTAAATGGCCAATGGAAATATTTTATACAAAATGATGAGCCGCCTGCTGTAGGTGTTTACCAGGCCAGCTATCAACCCTTTGGAGATTTATTTTTACAATTCAGTAATACTGAAAATGCAAATAATTATAAAAGAGATTTAGATATCAGCAATGCTGTTGCCACAACTGCTTATTCCGTTAATGGTATTAATTATAAAAGAGAATATTTTATTAGTCAACCCAACCAGGTAATGGCCATTAATGTAACGGCTTCAAAAAAAGGCAGCATCAGTTTCAGCGCTTCGTTAAGCAGCTTGCATAAAAATTTTATTGTAAAAAAAATAAATAATAACACCATTGCGCTTTCAGTTAAAGTAAGAAATGGTGCATTGCGTGGCGAAAGTTATTTGCAAATAAAAACAACTGGTGGTGCAATATATGTAAGCGATAATAAAATTGTAATTGCTGATGCCGATGAAGCAACATTATATTTAACTGCCGGTACCAACTATAAAAATTACCAGGACGTAACTGCCGATCCTGTTGCGCCATGTACCAATGCATTACAATCTATTGCAACAAAAACTTACCAGCAAATAAAGTCGGCGCATGCAAAAGAGTACCAATATTATTTTAACACCTATTCAATTATTTTAAGCAACGCTATTTCAGCGGAGTCCAATGCCCCCTCTCTTTTGGAGAGGGGGTTGGGGGTGAGGTCATTGCCTACTGACGAACGCCTTGCAAAATTCTCCACCTCCAACGACCCCTCATTCGTTGCATTATACCAGCAATACGGCCGCTATTTATTAATTGCAGCTTCCCGTCCTGGTACAAAGCCCGCCAATTTACAGGGCATTTGGAATGATTTATTATCGCCGCCATGGGGCAGTAAATACACCACCAACATTAATGCAGAAATGAATTACTGGCCAGCAGAAAATTTAAATCTTTCTGCAATGCACCTCCCGCTGTTTAGCATGATTGATGAACTTTCACAAACCGGAAAGCAAACTGCAAAAGAGCATTATAACGCTCCGGGTTGGGTGCTGCACCACAATACCGATATATGGCGGGGCACTGCACCAATAAATGCGGCTAACCATGGCATTTGGGTTACAGGTGGTGCATGGTTGTGCCAGCATTTATGGGAGCATTATTTGTTTACGCAGGATAAAATATTTTTAAAAAACAAAGCATACCCAATAATGAAACAAGCGGCTTTGTTTTTCAATACATTTTTAAGTAAAGATCCGGTAACAGGTTTTTTAATCAGCACCCCATCCAATTCTCCGGAGCAGGGCGGCCTGGTTGCCGGGCCGGCAATGGATCATCAAATTATAAGAGCATTGTTTAAAAATGTAATTACAGCGGGCGAATTATTAAATGTTGATGCAGCCCTTGTAAAAAATTTAAAAGAAAAATATAAATTAATAGCGCCGGATAAAATTGGAAAGTACAGCCAGTTGCAGGAGTGGATGGAAGATAAGGACGATACTGCTAACAAGCACCGCCACATTTCGCATTTGTGGGGCATGTACCCCGGCAGCGAAATTAATTGGGATGATAATCCTGCAATGATGAAAGCGGCACAGCAATCATTATTGTACCGTGGCGATGCGGCTACGGGTTGGAGTTTGGGTTGGAAAATAAATTGCTGGGCACGTTTTAAAGATGGAGATCATACTTTTAAAATGATACAAATGTTGCTGAGTCCGGTTAAGGGCGGCGCAGGCAGTTATGCCAATTTGTTTGATGCACATCCGCCATTTCAAATTGATGGCAACTTTGGTGGCGCTGCAGGCATTGGCGAAATGTTATTGCAAAGTCATACAAAATTTATTGATATACTTCCGGCGCTGCCTACAGCATTGCCCAATGGAAATGTAAAAGGTATTTGTGCAAGAGGCGGTTTTGTGCTGGATATTGAATGGACATATGGCGAATTGGAAACTGTAACCGTAATTTCAAAAGCAGGTATGCCATTGTCGCTTCGTTATAAAGGAAAAGTAAAAAGTATAGTCACTAATAAAAACGGGATTTATAAATTTAATGGGTTGCTTAATAAACTATAATAATCAAGCTGAAAAATTTAAACGCAGAGAAAAGAAGATACAAGAGACTTCGCTGAGAAACTCTGCGTTAACTCCTTTTCTCTTTTTCTCTGCGTTTAAAATAAAACTGGTTGTTTGTTTTACTATTTTAATATTTATAAGACAAACTCCATTTGCACAACAAAATATAAGAGAAGATATTTTACTCAACAACGACTGGACTTACAGTACCGGAATAAATAATTTAAAATCTTTTCCGCCCAATACTAACGATTATTTTTTTACAAAAATTAATTTGCCACACAATGCAGATGCCTACGATGGATACCGCCGATTATTGCATGGCAACAAACATGGCGATATCTGGTACAGGAAAATAATAAAACTTACTCAGCCTAATAAAAACCGCCGCAACTTTTTATATTTTGAAGGTGTAGGCTCGTATGCCAAAATTTATCTCAATGGAAATTTAGTTGGCCAACACGCCGGTGGCAGAACAACTTTCACCATTGATGTTACAGGCAAATTAAAAACCAATGGCACTGCAAATGAATTATTAGTATTCGCAAGTCACCCGGCAAATATTAAAGACCTGCCCTGGGTTTGCGGAGGCTGCAGCGATGAAAGAGGTTTTTCCGAAGGCTCTCAACCCATGGGCATTTTTCGTCCGGTACATTTGATTGTTACCAACGATGTACGGATTGAGCCATTTGGGGTGCATGCTTGGGCAGATATCGAAAATAATACATCCACATTATGGGTAAATACCACAGTAAAAAATTATGCCCACCAAAACAAAAATATCATTATCACCACCCAATTAAAAGATACCTCAGATAAAACGATTGCCGAATTTTCTTCGCCACATTTGTTGAAAGCAAAAGATTCAATTGCTGTTTTGTCAATTGGAATTAGGGTTGATAATCCCTCATTATGGTCTACGGAAAATCCTTATCTCTACAAAATTATTTCTACTGTCAGGGAAAATAAAATTACTATTGATAAAACCGAAACTGATTTTGGTTTCCGTACCATCAATTTTAAAACTGCATCACATCAATTTTTATTAAATAACAAACCTGTTTTTATAAATGGTATAGCTGAGTACGAACATTTATTAGGACAAAGCCATGCCTTCAGCAATGAACAGATTGTTGCCAGAATGAAATGGATACAGGCCGCAGGCTTTAATGCATTTAGAGATGGGCATCAGCCGCATAATTTATTGTACGGCAAATTGTGTAATCAAAAAGGTATTTTATGGTGGACACAATTAAGTGCACATGTGTGGTATGATACCAAAGCCTTCCGTGATAATTTTAAAACATTATTAAGAGAGTGGGTTATAGAAAGAAGGAATGACCCTTCGGTAATTTTATGGGGCTTGCAAAACGAAAGCAAGTTGCCGAAAGATTTTGCAGAAGAATGCACTGCACTCATTCGGTCATTAGATCCTACAGCATCAACACAACGATTAATTACCACCTGCAATGGCGGCGAAGGCACCGATTGGGATGTGCCGCAAAACTGGACGGGTACTTACGGTGGCAATCCTGCAACTTATGGCAACGATCTTAAAAAACAAATTTTAGTAGGTGAGTATGGTGCCTGGAGAACTTTAGATTTGCATACTGAAGGCGGCTTTAAACAAAACGGTATTTTAAGTGAAGACAGGATGACGCAGTTGATGGAACAAAAAATTCGTTTAGCCGAAAGCGTGAAAGACAGTGTTGCCGGGCATTTTTTTTGGTTGCTTACTTCACACGATAATCCCGGTCGTGTACAGGGCGGCGAAGGAGTAAGAGAGCTGGACAGGATTGGCCCCGTAAATTATAAAGGTTTGCTTACGCCATGGGAAGAACCAACGGATGCATTTTATATGTTCCGCAGTAATTATGCCTCAAACAAAAAAAATCCAATGGTATATATCGTTTCTCACACCTGGCCTAACCGATGGATGACACCCGGAATAAAAGACAGTATTTATGTGTACAGCAACTGCGATGAAGTGGAATTGTTTAATGATATTGATAATGCTTCTTTGGGTAAACAAAAAAGAAATGGCATTGGTACGCATTTTCAGTGGGACAAAGTAAATATTCAATACAATGTTTTATTTGCGGTTGGGTATGTGAATGGAAAAGCGGTTGCAACAGATACGATAACATTATTTCATTTGCCGCAGTCACCAAATTTTAATAAGCCGTATGCGAATGCGAAATCAGTTACGAAGCCGAAAGCAGGTTATAATTATGTACATCGAATTAACTGCGGCGGGGGTACTGTAAAAGATGAAAACGGCAATACATGGTGGCCCGATGAAAATAATTTTTCATCATGGTCAAAAGATTTTGAAAATGTTCCTAAAGATTTTGCAAGCCAGCGCAGGATTTTTACTCCTTTAAAAAATAGTAACGATAGTAAGCTGTTTCAAAGTTTTAGATATGGAAAAAATAAAATGAAATTTGAATTTGATGTAGAAGAAGGGGAGTATTTAGTAGAATTGTATTTTATAGAACCATGGTTGGGAATTGGTGGCGGCATTAATGCAAAGGCAATGCGTTTGTTTGATGTAGCTATAAACAACAAAATTATTTTGAAAGATATGGACATCTGGAATGAAGTTGGCGCAAATACTGTACTTAAGAAAAATTTTATTGCAAAAGCAGTCAATGAAAAAATCACCATATCTTTTCCTGAAAGTAAAGCAGGGCAGGCTGTAATTTCTGCTATTGCTATTGCCAAAAAGGGAGAACGTGAAAATAGAAGAGGAGCTACTAAAAGAAGCTCTTCTAAAACATATCAATATTGGCTGGATATTGGAGACAAACAATTTACCAATGAAAATATTCAGTTTAATAGTTTACCATCAAATTTATTTGGTGCCAAATGGCTTCAATTAAAATCAAGAGAACAAACCAAAATCTTTACTTATCAGGCCAACGAGTTAAGCGACATATTTTTTTGTGTAAGAGATAAGAGCAACGAATTATTTCAGCAATTTGAAAATACCAATACACAAATCATCACCGATGAAAATGGTGGAACAAAATATAATGTGTATCGCAAACGATTGGCAAAAGATGATACCATATCAGTCAATATCAATTCAGATATTATTGTTTGTTTGCAGCCTGTTACCAATATGCAACCTGCTTACGATCTAAAACCTTCAATAGCTTACCGCCCTGCCACAGCAAAATTATTTGGCGATGGAATAACCAAAGCAACTATGAATGAAAGAGAAACAATTCTCTTTAATAAAAATGAAACGGCAATAGAATGGAATGTAAATATTGGCGCCGCAGATATTTATTCTTTAACTATCAGATATGCTAATGAAACCAACAAAAATTTATCTGGCAAATTGGAGTTTGTTATGGCAGACGGCACTGTGATGAAGCAGGAACAAATTATCTTTACTCCATCTAAAACAGGTAAATGGAATTATATCAGTACCAATACTGGCAGCATGATAAATGCAGGAAATTATATAGTGAGAATTGTTGCAAATGATGCCATTGGAGTAGGAGTATTAGGTTTAGATATACAATAATAAATTCTTTTTTTGCGCCTTAGGTGCAACAGGTGGGTAGAACAATAAAGCAAACCGTTAAAAACGTTCCTTAGGAACGTAAGGTGCTTTTAGCAGTAAAGAGAAATTTAAAAAATAGTGTAGAAAAAAAATAAATAAAAATGCAATACAGAACATTAGGAAAAACAAACATCAAAGTTTCCGCAATCAGTTTAGGTACCTGGCAGGTTGGTGGCAAATGGGGCGACGATTTTAGTGATGCTAATGCCGATGTTATTTTAAACAAAGCAGTTGACAGCGGTGTGAATTTTATTGACACTGCAGATGTGTACAGTAACGGCGAAAGTGAAAAAGCAGTAGGCAGGTTAATAAAAAACCGCAATGAAAAAATTTATGTAGCTACTAAATGCGGCAGGCAAATACAACCGCATGTTAATGCCGGTTATACTGTTGATGTGCTGAGAAAATTTGTAGAGAACAGTTTAACCAATATGGAATTGGAGACTATTGATTTGATACAACTCCATTGTCCGCCAACTGAAGTTTATTATCGCCCCGAAATTTTTGCCTTGTTTGATCAGTTAAAAAAAGAAGGTAAAATTCAAAACGTAGGCGTAAGTGTGGAGAAAGTGGAGGAAGCATTAAAAGCAATGGAGTATGATAATGTAACCACGGTACAAATTATTTTCAACATGTTCAGGCAGCGGCCTTCGCAATTATTTTTCAGCGAAGCGAAGAAAAAAAATGTGGGTATTATTGTACGGGTTCCATTAGCCAGTGGATTGTTAACCGGAAAATTTTCTGCAGCAACTAATTTTACCGAAGGCGATCATCGCCAATTCAACCGCAATGGTGAAGCATTTGACAAAGGCGAAACTTTTAGCGGCATTGATTATAGCACTGGTCTTGCCGCAGTGGAGGCATTAAAACAAATTTTTCCGGGTCAAACTAATTTAGCACCAATTGCCTTAAAATGGATTTTACAATTTGATGCCGTGAGTTGTATTATTCCCGGTGCATCAACAAATGCACAGGTAGATTCTAATTTAAGTGCTTTCGATATGCCCGATTTTACTGGTGAGCAATTACAGGCGGTGCAGCAAGTGTATGAAAAATTTATCAAGCCACCGGTGCATCAATTATGGTAACGCAACAAGGGTTGCCAACCTTTGGAAGGTTGGCAACCCTAAAACTCTGGTATCAACTAATATTTCATGTGCCATAGGCACAACAGGTTGGTAGAAAAAGGATAGCGTGTAAAATAAGTGCCGTAGGCACGAAAGATTTGTAACACCAATAATAAAGGAAATGAAAAGAAAATATCTTTTAATAATTGCTGTACTGTTTCTGAATATCTTGCAAGCTCAAGTTCGCCAAACAATTGATTTTAATACCAACTGGAAATTTTATTTGGGTAACGACAGCGCCGCCATCAATCCATCTTTTAATGATGCACAATGGAGAACCATTTCTGTACCGCACGACTGGAGCATTGAAAGCAATTTTATAAAAGATGCACCTGCTACTAACCAGGGCGGCTCGTTACCCGGCGGCATTGGCTGGTATAGAAAAACATTTACCATTCCATCATCTGCAAAAAATAAAATAGTAAGTATTGAATTTGATGGCGTTTATAAAAACAGCGAAGTGTGGATCAACGGAAAATACTTAGGTAAACGGCCAAATGGATATGTAAATTTTTCTTACGACTTAACGCCGCATTTATTTTTTGATAAAGCAAACGTAATTGCTTTAAAAGTAGATAACAGTCAGCAACCAGATTCAAGATGGTATAGTGGTAGTGGTATTTACAGAGATGTGAAGCTCGTGATTGTAAATTCATCTGTTTCAATTAAGTCTAATAATATTTTTATTTCAACTTCGTTCACAAATAATACCGAAGCTGAAATTTATGTAAATACAAAATTTACCAGTACTGTAACTGGATGGAAATCATTTTCTCTTTTTTTTGATATTTACGATAGTAAAAATGTATTGGTAGCCGGCGGGGATAAACCTGATTCAAGAAATAGAACGTTGAGCTTTTCTGGCCAATCAGTTCGTCATAGTTATTCAACTAATATTTTTTATCCGAAATTTTGGTCTACTTTATATCCCAGCTTATATAAATTAGTAATAAGGATAGTAAGTAAAGGAAAACTTATCGATCAATACGAAACCACCTTCGGCATCCGCTCCATCCATTTCGATGCACAAAAAGGTTTCTTCCTCAACAACCAACCACTAAAAATAAAAGGCGTTTGCATGCACCACGATTTGGGTGCATTGGGTGCTGCATTTAACAAAGCCGCTGCAAAAAGACAATTACAAATTTTAAAAGACATGGGCTGTAATGCCATCCGTTTTTCTCATAACCCGCCTGCAAGTGCAATGCTGGATCTGTGTGATGAAATGGGCTTTTTAGTAATGGACGAAGCCTTTGATATGTGGAAGAAAAAGAAAAATAAATTTGATTATCATTTGAATTTTGATGAATGGGCAGAAAAAGATCTGCAGGCAATGGTACTGCGTGACAGAAATCATCCTTCGGTTTTTATGTGGAGCATTGGCAACGAAATAAGAGAACAGTTCGACAGCAGCGGAACAACGCTTACAAAGAAATTGGTGGATATTGTAAAACAACTCGACCCAACAAGACCCGTTACTGCTGCTTTAACAGAAACTATGCCCGATAAAAATTTTATCACAAAAGCCAATGCGCTGGATGTGCTGGGTTTTAATTATAAGTATTACGATTATGCAGCATTGCCGCAGCGTTTCCCTAATCAAAAATTTATTGCTACCGAAACGGCATCTGCATTGTCAACAAGAGGGGTTTATCAATTTCCATCTGACAGTATAAATATTTGGCCACCCAATTATAAGGGGCAGGATACCTTTACGGGCAATAAAGATTTTACTGCATCTGCGTACGATAATACTTTTGCCTACTGGGGCGGCACACACGAAAAAACATGGCTGGCCGTAAAAAAACAGCCGCACATGGCCGGCATATTTGTTTGGAGTGGATTTGATTTTTTAGGTGAGCCGGTGCCGTATCCAAAATTTCCTGCACGGAGTTCTTATTATGGCATTATTGATTTAGCTGGCTTTCCTAAAGATGTATATTATATGTATCAAAGCGAATGGACGACCAAGCCAGTGCTGCATGTTTTTCCGCATTGGACTTTTAATAAAGGCGATACTGTTGATGTATGGGCTTACTACAATAATGCAGATGATGTAGAATTATTTTTAAATGGAAAATCTTTAGGCAGCCGCAGCAAAACAGATACATCATTGCATGTGATGTGGCGGGTTCCATTTGTGCCGGGAACCTTACAAGCTGTTTCCAAAAAAAATGGTAAAGTAGTTTTGGTAAAACAAATTAAAACGGCTGGCAAACCTTTTAAAATAGAATTGGTAGCGGATAAAAAAACTATTAAAGCAGATGGTAAAGATTTATGTTTTATTACAGCAAGAGTTTTAGATGCTGCCGGCAACCTTGTGCCCGATGCAAATAATCTTATAACATTTTCTGCCGAAGGCTACGCTACCATTGCCGGCACCGATAATGGATACCAGGCAGATACCATTTCTTTAACCAACCATAAAAGGCATGTCTGGAAAGGTTTGGCACTGGCTATAATAAAATCAGCTGCAAAAAAGGGAAATAGTACATTAACTGCAACTTCACCCGGATTGCTGTCGGGAACGATTGCGCTGAAAACAACCGATTAAAGCCACCAGTTTTATTATTTTGCACCCGCATTATTTTTTTTTAAATAGTAAAATTGTACATCAAATTAGCAAAACCTTACATTGTTCAACCTTAGCTGTACCAGTACCTTTAGTAGGTAGATTGAAATACAGTTTCTTCCTCATTTCCAAACGATTTTAAAAAGAGCTACATGAAAAGGTTTAAACCTCTTACTATAAATGTGCATGCTGCAGATAAGGTAAAACCTGCCGCTTCTTTTTTTTCTTTTAAAATTTTTTATTCCGCTGCTTTTAAAAATATTAAAATATTTGCTGCATTGCTTTTATTTGCTGCCACCAGCTGTGCACAACAAAATAAAGTTGCAGATACCGGTTATCAAAAAGTTATAACAGAGCGTTCGGCAAAAATTGTGCAAACACTGGATATCACCGATGCGGTGAAATTTAAAAATGTACAGCATACAATTGCAAACCAGTATTTTCAATTGAATGCTGTGCATGACCAAACTAAGGCAACCGTAGCCACCATAAAAGCAACACAACTCTCTAAGGAAGAAATAGCTGCTGCGGTAAAAAAAGAGAACGAAAAAAAATCTGAACAGTTAAAGCAGCTGCATAATCAATTTATTGCTCTTTTAAAAAATGATTTAACAGCACAACAGGTAGAAAAAATAAAAGATGGTATGACCTACCGCATATTACCTGTTACATGGGCTGCTTACATGGATATGCTGCAACAGTTAACCCCCGAACAAAAAGATAAAGTGTACAATTGGTTAACTGAGGCAAGAGAACTGGCGATGGATGAAGGCAGCAGCGATGCAAAGCATGCGGTATTTGGAAAATACAAAGGAAAAATAAATAATTATTTATCGGCTGCCGGGTATGATATGAAAAAGGAAGGAGAAGATTGGGCTAAAAGAATTGCAGCAGCAAAAGAAACAAAGCAAAACCAAAACTAATAATAAACGATTTTTAATTTTTTTAAAACCACGCTATATGATAATACATTTATTAAAGAAGGCATTGCTCCTTCAATTCCTTATATTGATAAGCACAGTATTATTTGCACAACAAAAAACTGTTACCGGTAAAGTAGTTGATGCAGATGGCAAAGCTATTTCGGGCATAACGGTTACCGTTAAAGGCTCAACCGCCAGTACCTCTACCGATGCAAATGGCGCCTTCTCCATTATAGTACCCTCAAACCAGGCGGTGTTGCGGTTTACCAGCGTTGGGCTTATACCAGAAGAGTTTACAGTTGGTACCAGAACAGACCTCTCAGTTAAAATGGAAAAAGATAATAAATCTTTGGAAGATGTAATTGTAGTTGGATATGGTACTAAAAAAAGGGTGAATGTACAGGGAGCGGTATCAACTATTAAAGGTTCTGAAATTGAAGATATTCCTGTAGGAAATATTGCATCTGCATTAGTTAACAGGCTGCCGGGTGTAGGGGTTAACTTTGCTTCGGGCAAACCAGGTTCTACCACAACTATTAACATTCGTAACGCAACTACTTTTCCTGGCGCACCTACCGGTGTTACTAATCAGCCACTAATAATTATAGATGGTATAATTGCAAATCCAACACAATGGGCACAATCTCCCAACGCAGATTGGTTAGATAACCTGGATGCCAGTCAGATAGAAGACATCACTTTTTTAAAAGATGCCTCCGCAGCTATTTATGGTGCAGCGGGTGCAAAGGGTGTAGTATTGGTAACCACCAAAAAAGGAAAGGCAGGTAAACCTAAAATTTCTTACTCTGGTTATTTTGGGGTTTCTACGCCTTCGGTACAGCCTGAAATGTTATCGGCATACGAACACGCTAAATTTTTAAACAACGGCTTTGAATTAAATGGTGCTCCGCTTACCCAGCGTTTTTCTCAGGCCGATTTAGATTCTCTAAAAGGAATTGGAGAAGATGGTTGGTTTGATTATTACTGGAAAAATGGAAAGGTGCAGCGGCATACCATTAACGTATCCGGAGGTACGGAAAAAGTTACTTTGTTTGCGGGCGGAAGTTTTTATAACGAAAAAGGAAACTATGGTAATATCGAAAATAATAAATACAGTTTTCGCTCCGGCATGAATGCCACTATTATTGATGGGCTAACCGCCAGCGTTAGCTTCGCTTCCGACTTCAATAAAGAATTAAGCAATAATCATAAAAATGCCAGTTCCGAAACAGATGATGCCACTATCAGGGCGCTATACCTAACTCCTAAATGGGTGCCGGTAACTATCGATGGTAAACTCGCCGGTTTTCAGGGAGCCAATAACTCATCTCCCCAAAATCAAAACTGGAGCATGCTTGGGGTACACAGATCCGGGTCGTACAGAGATGCCAGATCTCAGGGCCTTGCCATAAACGGTTCAATAGAATGGAAACCAAAATTTGTTAAGGGCCTTACAACAAAAGTGCAGTATGGCCGCAATAACCGCAATGAAAATGCAAAAGGATATTATGCATCTTACGATGTAAGCAATTTTATACGTCGTGGGCAAAATGGCTTGCTGTATTCAAATCAAATTAATTCCACAACGCCATCAGTAAGGGTGGCAAATAACGACCAGATAGAAGAAGGCACCACCACTTCATCCAACTACCAGTTTATTACAACACTTTCTTATGCTAAAAATTTTCGTGATCATGATTTTGATGTAATGGTAGGTTTTGACCAGAGTGAAGCGGAAAGTAAAAATGTATTGCTGGCAAAAAATGTACAAATTGTAAAAGGTGTAGATGAATTTTGGGCTTTCAGTAACGATCCTTCTGTATTGGGAAGTGTGCAGGATGCTATTCGTAATCCACAGCACTTTAAAAATGCAAAGCGTTCTTATGTAAGCCGTTTTAACTACTCCTTTCGCAACAAATATTTTCTGGAATTTATTGGAAGGGCAGATGCCTCTGTAAACTTTACTCCTGAAAACCGCTGGGGCTTTTTTCCTACTGTAGGGCTTGGCTGGAAAATAAGCGACGAATCCTTCTTGAAAAATATTGAGTTTATAAATACACTTAAACTAAGGGCAACCTATGGTTTAGTGGGCGAAGACAGGGTTGGTAACCGCCTTTGGGAAAGCAGGTTTACACAAACTACCGGTATATTACTGGGTAATAATAATACTGGTGGTTTAGATCCTAATATTTATCCTAACAGAGATATTACCTGGGAAAAAGCAAGAAATTTTAACGTTGGTTTAGATGCTGCTGTTTTAAGAAATAAAATCAATATCACTTTAGATATTTACCAACGTTATTCATATGATGGTTACGATGTGTATTCTGCTGCAGTATTTGCACCAACTGCGGGTATTCAACCACCGGTTGTAAACTATGGCCGTCAAATTAGCTGGGGTACAGAGTTTTCAGTTGGTTACCGTACTAAAATTGGTAAAGACTGGGGCTTTAATGTAGATGCCAACTTTGGATGGACAAACAGCCAGTTGTTGCAATCTTTTTATAACGAAGCTTTTTTAGGGCAGTACGGCCCCGACCAATTGGGAATTGGAATTGGCAGGGACCCAAGAACTTACAACTCAGGTAATGTTGGTTACATAGCAAAAGGTATTTTAAGAACCCAGGCAGATGTAGATGCGTTACTGGCAAAAAATCCTAACTATTTAATTGGTGGTGTAAAACCACAGGTTGGCTTTATGGATTTTGAAGACATTAATAAGGATGGCCAAATTACCGAAGCCGGCGATGCTACATTAATGTATAACAGAACCTCTCCGCTTATTGGTTTTGGTTTCACTTTTGGCGCAACTTATAAAACATTTAAACTGCAAATGAATATGAACCTTTCGGTAGGCGGCAAACGCTTCTTTGATTCTGAAGCAAGAAAAGTACCTACCACCACTCAAAATGCTGCTAAGTTTTGGAACGATCAGTGGTCGCCTGAAAATCCAAATGGTACATATCCAAGATCTGATGCGCCACTAATTACTGCTAATTCAACCTTGTGGGCAGTTAATGGTACACAAAGCCGTATTAATAATGCCGTGCTTTCTTATCAAATGCCAAAAACACTTGCTGCAAAATTGCGTATCCCCGATTTAAGGATAATGCTTACCGGTACCAACTTGTGGAATATTGTAAACCCATTTAAGTATAAAGATCCTTACACTTCAAACTTTGCAAACTATCCTGTATTGAGAACAATATCGGTGGGTATAAATGCAAGTTTGTAAGGTTTATGGTTTTTTGAAAATATAAAATTTAACAAAATGAAAAATATGCTGTTCACAGGAAAAAGATATGTTTTGGCTGCCATTGCAACCATCACATTATTTATGGCCTGTAAAAAAAATGATGAGTTTTTTGATATTCAAGACCCACAAGGTATCGATTCGGAAATTTGGAGCGATGAAGGTGCAATAGGTTTATATTTAAACAGGACTTATGGTGTAATAATGCCGCAATGGCTTGCACCAGGTACTGCACCGGGTAACATACACATTACTTCGGATGAAATGAATGGTGGCAATACCGCTTTTTTATACGGTACATTGGTTGAAAATTCTGTTACAGATATTGGTACAGCAAATAATAATGTAACCGCTAACCGGTATTTCGATATCCGTCGCTGTAACCTTGCTTTAGAAAGCATTGATACCAGTTCGGCTTTATCAGAAGTATCAAAGCTAACTTTAAGAGGCCAGTTTTTTTTCCTGAGGGCATACACTTATTTTAGAATGGTTAATCTTTATGGCGGTATTCCGCTGGTATTAAAAGTGCAGGAATTAACCAATGAAGGTATACCAACAGTACCCCGTGCAAAAACAAGCGAATGTATTGCTGCAATTGTAAAAGATTTAGATTCTGCTGCTGCTTACCTCCCCGCTACATGGCCTTTAGCAGAAGCTGGGCGTATTACAAGAGGTACAGCAGCTGCAATGAAAGGTAAAGTACTGATGTACTGGGCCAGCCCTCAGTTTAATCCAACAAATATTTTGGCCCGTTGGGAAGAAGCCTATAAGGCAAACCTTGCTGCATTTAATTTATGTACTGCGGATGGTTATATTTTGTTACCCAGCTATGCAAACCTGTTTACCACTGAAGATCACAGAGAAGTAATGATGGTTAGAAAATATAATACTTCCCGTGATATAGGAACTAATATAGAAGCTCAGGCACGACCGTTTTCTGAAGCGGCTGGTGGTGGGGGATTGTTTCAACCAACATGGAATTTAGTGCAGGCATACACTGCAAATAACGGGTTGCCCATTTCACATGCATCATCAGGCTATAACGTAAACCAGTTTTGGTTAAACAGAGACCCACGATTTGATGCCACCATTGCTTATAACGGCGTGGCGTGGCCTCTAAGTGGTAAGGCTACCAGAAGGCAATGGCAATATACTGGTGTGCTGGATGAAACAGCCGGTTCTATTGTAACTGGTTTTTACAGCAGAAAATTTTGCAATCCCACTTTAACGCCAACACAGGCGGTGTATAACTCCAATGTGGGTGGCGGCAGCGGTATGGACTGGGTAGAAATGCGTTTTGCAGAAGTGATTATGAACCTGGCAGAATGTGCTAACGAAACGGGGCGTTTTACCGAGGCTGTAGATCAGGTTCGCCGTATCCGTCAAAGAGCCGGAATAGTAGCGGGTTCTTTTGATTATGGCTTATCAGTTGCTTCCGATATGGCTTCCATGCGTACACTTATTTTAAATGAAAGGATGGTTGAATTTGCATTGGAAGGGAAAAGAAATTTTGATTTAAGAAGAACCAGAAATCTGCACCTGATATCTGCAAGACAATCTTTGAAGTTTGCTCCCAAGGCTCCATACTTTGCCGGAACCGGTAATGTTGCTGGCAGAATTTATCTTGATATGGCTAATGCACAGGGAATAAAGCCAAGAGACACTGCAAACCTTAACAATCCATTGGTACAGGCAGCAATTTTTAATCCCGCCACCATTGCATCAATTGAAGGGTCTAATGTAATAAGTATACCTGCTAAATACTATTTCTATCCTTTACCAAACTTTTTTAGTCAGCAAAGTTTTGTAATAGAGCAAACTCAGGGCTGGATAAACGGAACTTTTGACCCATTACAATAATTATCTAAATAAACTTAGCATGAAAAAATATATTATAGTGATTGTGGCAGCAGGTTTTTCTTTTGCTGCCTGCGAAAAAAAGGTTGATCCGGTTGACACATTCGACGTTACAGTAGAATACAGAAACAGTGGAGCAAGTTTTGTAACGGCTGATAAAACCGTAAATCCTTATGACAGCATTTCTTTTGATTTCACTATTGCATCGCCAAATCAGGACATGTCATTTATTGAAATTCAAAAAAATGGTACCCGCCTGGATACGTTTCGCCTTACCACTGCCGCTAATAAACGTTCGTTTTCATTTGTAAAAGGATACCGTGCCGATAGTATCCCCGGCAATTATACTTACCGGGTGCTTGCCCGCAATGATAAAGCCACTTTTATGGGTGATGGCGGTAAAGAATTTACTGTTACAGTAGCCCCCAATTTTGATTTTTGGAGTTATCGTATTTTACAGGTACCCGATACAATAAGTAAAACAAATAAATCCTACTACAGCACCAGCGATGGTAAACTGTACAGTTACACTGACGGTGCTGCAAATTCGGCTAAAATTGATTTTGGATTTTACTGGGACACTACAGGAAGAGCAACTCCAGGTACTACAGATGACTTGAAGCATACTATCTATTCTTTAAATGCACCTCAACCGCAAATAAGCTTTTACGATATTAGCTCCTGGACTAAAAATAATACATTGCTTAAAAAAATGCCTGCATCAGTAAATTTTGTTACCGGCTTAACATCTTCCGGATCAATTCAAACACTTATAGGCGGTAATATGACGTCCGGAACAGCATCAAAAGTAACTACTGTAAGCACCACCGGGGGTAATAATGTTATTGGTTTTAAAACCGCGGCCGGTAAATTTGGAGCAATACTTATTCGCTATTTAAATGGGGATTCTCCAAATGCTACCACTCAAGTTGAAGTGGACGTAAAAGTTCAAAAATAGCTTTTTCATATAGCAACAATATATTAAGAGAAAGTATGAAAACTTTCTCTTTTTTATAAAAAATATAATCTGATCAAAACAAACAACAGCATCTAAAAAAAAATAGTCGTCTAATAATTTCAAACCTTAATTTCGATGAAAAAAATATTTTTAATCGCCATAGTTTTTTGTTGCACTAATAAAGCAAAAGCACAATATCCCGATATTGCACCGGCGATACAAAAGGCTGCAGACTCGTTATTAAATGCAGCCCGCAATCATTCCGATTCGGCATGGCAGATGGCGTACCCAATAATAGAAGAAGAAGCGGCAAAATACCAGCGGCCTTTTGTGCCATGGGCCGCAAGGCCGGTTGACCTGCCACAAGCAAGTATACCCGCTTTTCCTGGTGCAGAAGGCGGAGGCAAATACAGTTTTGGCGGCCGTGGCGGAAAAGTAATTGTAGTTACTAATTTAAATGATGATGGCCCCGGTAGTTTACGTTGGGCTTGCGAACAGGGCGGGGCAAGAATTGTGGTTTTTAATGTTTCAGGAATTATTCGCATAACTACTCCAATAATTGTACGGGCACCTTATATAACAATCGAAGGACAAACCGCACCGGGTGATGGGGTTTGTATTGCAGGCGAATCTTTTTGGTTAAACACTCACGATGTCATCATCCGTTACATGCGCTTTCGCCGTGGCGAAACATGGGTGGGCAGAAGAGATGATGCGATTGGCGGAAATCCTGTGGGAAATATTATGATAGATCATGTAAGTGCAAGCTGGGGCCTTGATGAAAACATGAGCATGTACCGCCATATGTACAACGACAGTACGCCAATGAAAAATGGAGAATTAAAATTGGGTACGGTTAACATCACCATACAAAATTCTATTTTTTCCGAATCATTAGATACCTGGAACCATGCATTTGGCAGCACATTAGGTGGAGAAAATTGTGCGTTTGTGCGTAACCTTTGGGCTAACAATGCAGGGCGCAATCCATCAATAGGCTGGAATGGTATTTTTAATTTTGCAAATAATGTAGTGTTTAACTGGGTGCACCGCTCTACTGACGGGGGCGATTACACCGCCATGTATAACATCATCAATAATTATTACAAACCCGGCCCCGCTACACCCGATCAAAGCAAACCAATAGCGCATCGCATATTAAAACCCGAAAGCGGCCGCAGTAAATTAGGTTACGCTGTTTTTGGAAGAGCTTATGTAAATGGGAATATTGTAGAGGGTAATGCAAGAGTTACTAAAGATAATTGGGATGGTGGCGTACAGGTAGAAGATCAGCCTGATGCCGGAAAGTACAAAGCCAAAATGAAATGGAATACACCATTGCCCATGCCGGAGATCACTATTATTCCTGCATTGCAGGCAAAAGAATTTGTATTGGCAAATGCGGGTGCAACATTGCCGGTAAGAGATGCAGTGGATAAACGAATTGTGGATCAGGTAAAAACAGGAAAAATATTTGTATCAGATAAAGTAGTGCCGCCAACCACACAATTTAAACACCGGCGTTTGCCAATTGATTCCTATAAAATTGGTATCATTACAGATATTTCGCAAGTAGGCGGTTATCCTGATTATAAAGGAACACCTTACAAAGATTCCGATAATGATGGCATGCCGGATGCTTACGAAATTAAAAATAAATTAAATCCGAATGATGCAGCAGATGCAGCAAAAATTACTAATAACGGATACAGCAATATTGAAGTATATTTAAATAGTGTAGTAGATATTAAAAATGTAAAGCCAGCTGCGCCGGTAAAAAAATAATTTTTTTGTAACCAGCTTCAGAATTACCGTTGAGCTGTTGTGGCGTCGCACTCTTCAACAGTATAACTTTATTGAACTTTTATTGAAGCGAATAAAAAATACACGGCTCATAAGTGAATACAAAAAAAATATATCACCAACTTTTTCTTATACTAGCAGTAGTTTTTGGTTTACAGCAGGTTTTACAAGCGCAAAAAATTGTAAAGCCTGCTCCTTTATATATTGATAAAGGAAAAATACTGTACAGTCCTGATTCACTCGGCAATCGCATTCCCGATTTTTCTTATTGCGGTTATATGGCTTCAGAAAAACCAATTCCTAATGTTGACATAAAAATTGTTGTACCGGTTGCCAAAGGCGATGCAACATTACGTATACAATCTGCATTAGATTATGTTGCCTCGCTGCCTTTGGATGCAAATGGATTTCGTGGTGCAGTGTTGTTACAAAAAGGAAGTTATGAAGTTTTTGGACAATTACGTATTGCTGCATCTGGTGTGGTGCTTCGTGGCAGTGGTATAAATGCCACAACTATAATTGGTGCAGGCACTGTACGATTAGCGTTGATAAAAATTGCAGGTCAAAATAATATTCCCCGAAATTTAACTGGTAAAAAAATTACTGATGCATATGTACCGGTAAATGCAATGAGTTTTCATGTTGACAGCAGCATAGCATTTATAGACCATTCCAATAAAATAATTATTCGCCGCCCCTCCACGCAAAAATGGATCAACGCTTTAGGTACCGATATTTTTGGTGGCGGTATCTCCGCCCTCGGCTGGAAACCAGGCGACAGAGATTTGTTTTTCGACAGAACCATTACAAAAATTGAAGGCAATACTTTTTTTATTGATGCACCACTTACTACTGCATTCGATTCAACTTATGGCGGAGCTTCCATTTATTTTTATAATGATAACGGAAGGATAAATAATTGCGGTATTGAAAACCTGCGTTGCATTTCCACCTACGATAAAAATAATTTAAAAGATGAAGACCATCGCTGGAATGCCATCAACATTGAAAACGCAACAGATGCATGGGCAAGGCAAATTAGTTTTGAAAATTTTGCCGGCTCCGCTGTAAGTGTGTTGGAAACAGCTAAAAGAATTACGGTGGAAGATTGCATTTCAAAACATCCGGTGTCTGAAATTGGCGGACAAAGACGGTATACATTTTTAACCACCGGCCAGCAAACTTTATTTCAGCGCTGCTATGTAGAAAATGGTTACCACGATTTTGCAGCAGGTTATTGTGCACCCGGCCCCAATGCATTTGTGCAATGCCAAAGTATTTTACCTTATAGTTTTAGCGGTGCCATTGATAGCTGGGCCAGTGGCGTTTTATTTGATGTGGTTAATGTTGATGGCAATGCCCTGCGTTTTGGTAACCGTGGTCAGGATGCTAACGGTGCCGGATGGGCTGCTGCAAACAGTGTGTTTTGGAATTGTACTGCAGCAAGAATAGACTGTTACAAACCACCCACTGCTCAAAATTATTCTTTCGGCAGTTGGGCACAGTTTAGCGGCGACGGCTATTGGGGCGAATCGAACAATACCATTCATCCACGCAGTTTATTTTATGCACAATTAGCTAATCGCTTAAATAAAAATGTAGATGACCTTGCTCAACTTTTATTTGTACCAACAGAAGCCAGCAGCAGTCCATCTGGTGAAACGGCTTTAGAATTAACAAAGCAGGCTGCAAAGCCTCGTAAGCAATTAATAGAATGGATTAATGAAGCATCTCAAAGAAATACGCTTTCAATAAATGCGACCGGGATTAAAAAAATTGATGAAATTGGAATTAAGAAACCAGCAATACCAACTCTTGTTCCTGCAATTAAAATTGAAAATGGCTGGATGGTAAGAAATGGAGAGATACTAACCGGTAAAAGACAGGGCGTACAATGGTGGAGTGGTGGCACACAGGGAAAAGATTTGCAAAATGCAAAACCGCATATCACCCGTTTTGTGCCGGGTAGAACCGGCAAAGGATTAACCGATGATTTGAATGAAGTAACCGATGAAATGATAATCACTAATACCATTGCTATAGAACATAATTATGGTTTGTGGTACGACAGGAGAAGAGATGATCATCAGCGGGTAAGAAGAATGGATGGCGAAGTATGGCCACCGTTTTACGAATTGCCTTTTGCCAGAAGCGGAAAAGATACCGCCTGGGATGGGTTGAGTAAATACGATTTAACCAAATACAATTTATTTTACTGGAGCCGCTTAAAACAATTTGCCAACCTGGCCGATGAAAAGGGTTTGTTATTGCTGCATCAAAATTATTTTCAGCATAATATTATTGAAGCTGGTGCACACTTTGCCGATTTTCCGTGGCGCACTGCAAACAATATTAACAACACAGGTTTTGCGGAGCCCGTAAATTATGCCGGTGATAAAAGAATATTTTATGCAGAACAGTTTTACGATTTAACCAATCCGGTAAGAACAGCATTGCATAAAAAATATATTCGCCAGTGTTTAAATAATTTTAAAGACAACAATGGCGTAATACAATTAATTGGCGAAGAGTTTACAGGCCCCTTACATTTTGTAAAATTTTGGCTGGATGTAATTAAAGATTGGAAAAAGGAAACGGGTAAACATCCCGTCATTGCATTGAGTGTTACTAAAGATGTACAGGATGCTATTTTAAATATACCTGCTTATGCTGCAGTTATTGATGTAATTGATATCAGGTACTGGCATTACCAGGCAGATGGCACGGCGTATGAACCCAAAGGCGGACAAAACCTTGCACCACGCCAGCATGCAAGATTGTTAAAACCCAAAAAAACAAATTTTGAACAGGTGTACCGTGCCGTAAAAGAATACCGGGAAAAATATCCCACAAAAGCGGTTATGTATAGCAGTGATAGTTATGCTGAATTTGGTATTGCAGTATTTATGGCCGGCGGTAGTTTACCTGCATTGCCCAATCAAATTGATGCAGCATTATTAAAAGCTGCAACAGCAATGAAGCCGGTTACTTCACAAAATACGAATGAATATATATTGAGTGATGGGAAAAATAGAATTGTGTATAATATAGAAACAAAGAAAATAAAGCCCCTATCCCCTAAAGGGGAAAATGGAGGAGATTGAAGCGAAACAAGTAGGGTGAGTCACTCCCAAAGAGTGACTCACCCGGCGAAGAAAATTTAAGCGGTTCAGGTTTCAGCTCCAGAGGAGCATAAGGTGGGTAGAAAATAAAATATAAGTTCCCATAAGTCCTGAAGGGACGTCAGGTGCTTTTTTGCAAAACATAATTAAAGCTCAATATAGAAATATTGTTGAAGAGTGCGACGCCACCGAAGTTGAATAAAGAAATATAGATTGGCTCAAAAAAAAAAATGAAAAAATATTTTACGATAGCATTATTATTAGCAACGTTTGCTTCAAATGCACAATTACAAGCGCTGAAGATTTCTGCAAACAAAAGATATTTTCAAACTATAGATGGTAAACCATTTTTTTGGCTGGGCGATACCGGCTGGTTACTTTTTAAAAAATGCAAAAAGGAAGAAGCCATTGCTTATTTAGATGACCGTAAACAGAAAGGCTTTAATGTAATACAGGTAATGTTATTGCACGAATTGGATATTACGGACGCTTATGGCGATTCTGCATTGATTAATAAAAACGTAGCTACGCCCAATCTTTCGGGTAAATATAACTATTGGGATAATGTAGATTTTGTAATTAAAGAAGCGGCTAAGCGTAATATTTATATGGCATTGGTGCCGGTTTGGGGCGGAAATATTAAACATATTTCGGTGGAGCAGGCAAAAGCATATGCAACATTTTTAGCCAACAGGTATAAAAATAAAACCAATATCATCTGGTTAAATGGCGGTGATATTAAAGGTGCTGATGCATTGGATAAATGGAATGCGCTGGGCATTACACTTCGTGCTATTGATAAAAATCATTTAATTACTTTTCATCCAAGGGGAAGAAATTCTTCGTCAGCATGGTTTCACAATGAAAAGTGGATGGACTTTAATATGTTTCAAAGTGGCCACCGCAGCTATGCACAGGATACTAGTAGTACTGAAACATTGCATTATGGCGAAGACAACTGGAAGTATGTTAACTATGATTCTAAACTAAAACCAGTGAAGCCAACATTGGATGGTGAGCCGAGCTATGAAGATATTCCCTATGGCTTGCATAAAACGGATGTACCGTATTGGCAGGATTATGAAATTCGTCGATATGCTTACTGGAGTGTGTTTGCCGGCGGTGCCGGATTTACTTACGGTCATAATTCGGTGATGCAGTTTTATATTCCGGGTGATTCAGGTATTTCATTTTTTCCAAAAGTAAGATGGCAGGATGGCTTGAATGCATCAGGTGCAGGGCAGATGCAATATTTAAAAAAGTTGTTGTTGAATAAATCTTATTTTGACAGGGTACCCGACCAATCTTTAGTAATTGATAATGGAGAAATGTATGAAAGAGTGCTGGCAACTAGAGGAAAAAACTATGCTATGTTTTATGTTTACAATGGAAGAGCGTTTAAAATTAATGCTGATAATTTAGGTTGGGGATTAACCGATGCTTACTGGTATAATCCGATGAATGGAAAAAAGGAGGCAATTTATAAAGCAAGGTTGGATAATATAAAAGGATTCAATCCTCCGGGAGAAAAAGCAAATGGGAATGATTGGGTATTAATTATTGAAAAATCAAAAGCAAAAATTAAAGAGTGAAACGCTTTAACTTTTTTTTATTTCTGATAATGATTGGCTTTTTGTCATGCACAAACAAAGCATACTTATTCACTTCTTTTCATGAACCGGCGAATGAAGGCTTACGAATGTTGTACAGCTATGATGGGAAAAAATGGAATGATCTAGATAGCGTTTATTTAAACCCATTGATTGGGAAAGATAAAATTATGAGAGACCCATCCATGTTGCAGGGGCCTGATGGTACATTTCATTTGGTATGGACAACAGAATGGAAAGGCGGGAATGGTTTTGGTTATGCAAGCAGTACAGATTTAATTAACTGGAGTGAGCAACAATATATTCCGGTAATGCAGCATGAGCCAACTGTTGTAAATGTGTGGGCACCCGAATTATTTTATGATGATGATGCAAAACAGTTTATTATTATTTGGGCATCTACCATTCCATTCAGGTTCGAAAAAGGTATAGAAGAAGAAAACAATAATCACCGAATTTATTTTACTACTACTAAAGATTTTAAAACTTTTGCGGAAACAAAATTATTTCTTGATCCGAAGTTTAGTGTTATTGATGCAGTGATTGTAAAAAGAACGGCAAAAGATTATGTGCTGATTGTAAAAGATAATACAAGGCCCGAAAGAAATATTAAAGTCGCATTTGCCAATAATCCTTTAGGTCCATGGCAAAATATTTCGCAACCCTTTACAGAAAAATTTACAGAAGGGCCGGCGGTGGCGAAAGTAAAAAATGGATATTTAGTTTATTATGATGTGTATCAAAATAAAAAGTATGGCGCTTCATTTACCAAAGATTTTAAAACTTTTATAAAAGCAGATAGTTTGATAAACATGCCATTGAATCATAAACACGGAACGATTGTGCAGGTAAAAAAAAGATTTGTTAAGCAGTTATTGAAATAGAAAAATTAAAAATGAAGTTAACGGTAAAATATATTTTATTAGCAAGTATTAGTTTTTTCTCCCCTTCAGCAGATGGGGGCTTAGTTGCGCAGGATACTGTTCGGTATACTGGCAGCACTTTATCTAATGTTGATTATCACCACGGCCAATTATCTCCCGCCATTGGCGTACACAACATACAAACCATGAGGGCTAACCGGGCAGACACCGGTGTAACTAACTGGACATACAACCATGCACCCATGCTGGCGTACTGGAACAATACTTTTTACCTGGAATATTTGAGCAATCCTGTTGGCGAACATGCAGGAGCAGGACAAACATTATTGCAAACTTCAAACGATGGTTATAATTGGAATTATCCTGTAATAATTTTTCCGCCATACAAAATAATTGATGGTACAGTAAAAGAAGGAAAAAAAGATTCCGCTAAAAATAACTTTGCTGTAATGCACCAGCGCATCGGTTTTTATACTGCAAAAAGTAAAAAATTATTTGCATTAGGTTATTATGGCATTGTGCTGGGACAAAAAGATGATCCTAATGATGGTAATGGTGTGGGAAGGGTGATAAGAGAAATAAAAGCAGATGGAAGTTTTGGTGCCATTTATTTTTTGCGCTACAATCACGCTTACAATGAAAAAAATACCAGCTATCCATTTTATAAAAAATCAAAGGACAAAGATTTTGTAAAAGCCTGCGAAGAAATTTTAGCAACGCCTTTATTAATGCAGCAAATGGTAGAAGAGGCTGATAGAAATGATCCGCTGATATATTTAAAAAAAGATTTTAAAGCATTTAATTATTATCATTTACCCAATGGTAATGTGGTTGGGCTTTGGAAATATGCATTAACGAGTATAAGTAAAGATGAAGGAAAGACATGGCAGTATGGTCCTTTAAGAGCACCGGGTTTTGTAAACGCTAATGCAAAAATATGGGTACAAAAAACATCGGATAATAAATACGCAACAGTTTATAACCCATCCGAATTTAGATGGCCATTAGGAGTAAGCGTAAGTGATGACGGGTTGAATTATAAAAATTTATTGCTGGTAAATGGTGAGATTAGTTCATTGCGGTATGGCGGTGCTTACAAAAGTTATGGTCCGCAATATGTACGTGGTATACAGGAAATGGATGGTACGCCACCCCATGGAAATATGTGGGTTACTTACAGCATGAACAAAGAAGATATGTGGGTAAGTAAAATTCCGGTGCCGGTAAAAGATAAAGTAACTGCTGATGTAAATGATGTTTTTAATGACAAAAAAGATGGCGAAGAATTAAATGAATGGAATATTTTTAGTCCGCTGTGGTGTAAAGTAGCTGTTGAAAAAATTGCAGATAAAAAAATACTGGCTTTACATGATAGTGATCCGTTTGATTATGCAAAAGCGGAAAGAATTTTTCCGGTTGCAAAAAAAGTGACAGTAAAATTTTCTATTATTGCACAACAAAATAATACCGGTAATTTGGAAATTGAACTGGTGAATGCAAAGGGTACACCATGTTTACGTTTAATGTTGGATTCAGCAGGAAGTATTTTAACCAAGCAGGGGTACAGAAATAAATCGCTGGGTAAATATATTGCAGGAGAATTGTTGAATATAAAAATTGAATTAAACACTGCAACAAGATTTTACATGGTTACCATTAATGGTAAAGCATCAAATAATATTTGTTTTGCGCCAGTGGAAAGCGTAGAAAGAGTAGTTTTTAGAACCGGCGCCACAAGGCGTTTCCCCAATGCAGATACGCCTACCGACCAGGATTATGATTTGCCCAATGCAGGTGCAAAAGAAAAAGAAGCAGTGTATTTTATCAATTACTTAAACACAAAATCATAATAAGATGGCAGCAACCAAAAACAGCACATTAGGTGTTATCATTGGCAACAGAGATTTTTTTCCTGATAAATTAGTTGCAGAAGCAAGAACAGAAATACTGGATTTGTTTAAGCAATTAAATATTACTCCGGTACTGTTAAGCGATGCCGATAGCAAATTAGGTGGTGTAGAAACTTTTGCAGAAGCACAAAAATGTGCCGCCTTATTTAAAAAACATGCTGATGACATTGATGGCATATTAGTAGTGCTGCCCAACTTTGGTGATGAGAAAGGTGTGGCAGAAACAATTAAATTATCCGGCTTATCGGTGCCGGTTTTAATACAGGGTTATCCCGATGATCTGGCAAAGATGGATGTGGTAAATCGCCGTGATGCCTGGTGCGGAAAAATTTCGGTATGTAATAATTTATATCAGTACGGCATAAAATATTCTTTAACTACAAAGCATGTGGTTAGTCCGAGAGATGAATCTTTTATAACAGACCTTAAAAACTTTACTGCTGTTTGCCGTGTGGTTAATGGTTTGCGTAAAGTACGCATTGGCGCAGTAGGTGCAAGGCCAACGGCTTTTAATACCGTGCGCTACAGCGAAAAATTATTGCAGCGCAATGGTATTTCTGTTACCACTGTTGACTTATCAGAAATACTGGGCAATGCCAACAAACTTACCAAAGACGATGCCAGTGTAAAAGCAAAGCTGGAAAAAATTCATGCTTATACCAATACCGGTTTAACGCCGCCGGATAAATTAGTGCAGATTGCAAAACTGGATGTGGTACTTGCCGATTTTATGGTGGAGAATAGTTTAGATGCCACTGCTATTCAATGCTGGACATCGATACAAAAAAATTACGGTTGTAATGTATGTACCAGCATGAGCATGATGAGTGAGAATATGTTGCCGAGTGCCTGTGAAGTAGATGTTACCGGTACGCTGACGATGTATGCGATGCAATTAGCCAGCGGCTCTCCAAGTGCGTTAGTTGACTGGAATAATAATTATGCCGATGATGACAGTAAATGTGTATTGTTTCATTGCGGTAACTGGGCAAAATCTTTTTTACCAGATATCACCATCAGCACAGCGCCAATATTGGGCACCAGCGTAGGAACAGAAAATACTTATGGCGCATTAGATGGCCGAACACCTGCCATGCCATTAACGTTTGGCCGCATTAGCACCGATGATTGCAAAGGGATTATCAAAGCGTATATTGGCGAAGGCGAACTGACAGATGACGCTTTAAAAACTTTTGGCAACAGGGCAGTAGCACAAATAAATAATTTGCAGGGCCTGATGAATTATGTATGCCGCAACGGTTTTGAACATCATGTAGTGATGAATGCCAGCAAAACTGCAGGTGTGTTGAAAGAAGCGTTTGAAAATTATTTGGGTTGGGAGACATATACACATGCCCCTATCCCCTAAAGGGGGAAATGGAGAAGATCGAAGTGAAAATTAGCGTAGGGTAGGTCATCCGCAAGCTGGCGGATGGCTCACCAGGTTAAGAAAAAAAAGTTGCTTGCTCTTTAAATTAGCTCCGTAGGAGCTTAAGGTGGGTGGAAAGAAATGAGATGTTGATTTTGAATCGTCCCGTAGGGACGACAGGTGCTTTTAGCAAAACGCAATAAGTAAAACATAATTAAAGCTCAATAAAGGTATTCAGTTGAAGAGTGCGACGCAACGATGCAGCCATGAAAAACCACAGCTGGTAACAAAAATAAAAATATAGAATTTAATGAATGATAAAAAAGAAATAGAAACGTTGAAGAACTCCCCTTTAGGGGATGGGGGCAAAGAATTAAAAGCAACTTCAATTAACTACAGAAAAAAAATTCTGCAGTACATAAAAATTGCCAATGCCGGGCATACCGGTGGCAGTTTATCATGCATTGATATTTTAAATGTGTTGTACAATAAAGTATTGAATGTAGCGCCGGAAAATTTTTCGTCACCCGACAGAGACCGGTATATACAAAGCAAAGGCCATTGTGTGGAAGCATTATTTGTAGTGCTGGCAGATAAAGGGTTTTTTCCGGAAGAGGATTTGAATACGTTGTGTAAATATAAATCGCATTACATTGGGCACCCTACAAAAAAAGTAAAAGGGGTAGAACAAAATACCGGCGCTTTAGGCCATGGCTTACCGATAGCAACCGGAGTGGCTTTGGCAGGCAAGATGGATAAAAAAGATTATAAAGTTTTTACTTTAATGGGCGATGGTGAATTACCCGAGGGCAGCAATTGGGAAGCCGCATTAAGTGCTGCACAATACAAGTTGGATAATTTGTGTGCCATTGTAGATAAGAATGGATTACAAATTACAGCCGCTACAAAAGATGTATGCAATACCGATCCGCTGGATAAAAAATGGGAAGCGTTTGGATGGGCTGTAAAAGAAGTAAATGGAAATGATGTAGAGGAATTACTGGCAGCATTCAGCAGTTTGCCTTTTGAAATAGGAAAGCCTTCTGTAATTATTGCAAACACTATCAAAGGGAAAGGCGTGAGTTATATGGAGCATCAATTGAAGTGGCATCATGGTGTACCCAATAACGAAGAATATGAATTAGCACAAAAAGAACTGGATGAATTATTATTAACACTTTAAATAATCAGACTCTAAAAGCCCGCTCTCTCCAGAGCTTGTCGAAGGATGGAGAGGGGGTTGGGGGTGAGGTCTATGAGCGAACAAATAAATACCAAAAGTTATAAAGCCAATCTGGAAATATTTTCAGAAACATTGCAGCGTCTTGCTGCGGAGGATAAAAATATTATTGCAGTAACAAGCGATAGCAGAGGCTCAGGAAAATTAGTGCCCTTTGGAAAAGCATTTCCGCAGCAAATGGTGGAAGTAGGTATTGCAGAACAAAATTTAGTAGGCGTTGCCGCAGGGTTAGCCTCTTGTGGTAAAAAAGTATTTGCGGTTTCGCCTGCATGTTTTTTAACGGCAAGGGCATTGGAGCAAATTAAAAATGATGTGGCATACAGCGATAACCCGGTTAATGTAATTGGCATAAGCGCAGGCGTTAGTTATGGGGCTTTGGGAAGTACACATCATAGTCTGCATGATTATGCAGCATTGAGGGCCATCAATAATATTATTATAGTAGCACCTGCAGATAATTTTGAAACCGAAAAAGCGATTGAATTAGCTGCGTCTTTAGATAAACCGGTGTATTTGCGCTTTGGAAAGAAACCGATGCCTTTATTAAAGGAAGTTAATGATGATGTATTTGCTTTTGGTAAAGGAAGAGTTATTAGCGAAGGTGATGATGTTGCCATTATTGCAACAGGCGAAGCGGTGTATCCTGCATTGGAAGCTGCCAAAAAATTAGCTGTGCAAAATATCAAGGCCACCGTCATCAGTATGCATACTATTAAACCATTGGATACGGCGTTGATAGATTCAGTTGCAAAAAAATGTAAAGCCATTGTTACAGTAGAAGAGCACAGTGTGTATGGTGGATTGGGAGAAGCCTGCGCATCTCATCTTTTACAAAATGGATATGCAAAACCATTTAAGATAATTGGTATTCCGGATGAATATACTGTTACCGGTTCGCAAACAGAAATTATGGATCATTATGGGATTTCTGAAATGGGAATTTTGAATACTGTTGTTGAACTATTGAAATAATAAACGATTAAATAAACTATATGAAAAAATTAAACCGACTTTCTTTTCTTTTAGTATTAGCGACTTTTTTTATTTTTTCTGCCTGCAACAATGCCGGTGGCGAAAAAAAGAAAGCTAAAAAAATGGCGATCGTAGTTTCTACCTTAAACAATCCCTGGTTTGTTTTTTTAGCAGAAACCGCTGCTGCCAAAGCAAAAGTATTGGGCTATGAATCGAAAATATTTGATTCGCAAAATAACACCGCATTAGAGTCGGATCATTTTGAAAATATTTTAGTGGGAGATTATTGCGCTATTTTATTTAATCCAACAGATGCAGATGGTTCTGTTGGGAATGTAAAAAAAGCAAAGGACGTAGGCGTGCCGGTATTTTGTATGGATAGAGAGATTAATGCAAAAGGCGTAGCAACTTCTCAAATATTATCTGATGGTTACAGTGGCAGTGTAGAAATTGCAAAACATTTTGTAGAAGTGCTTAATATAAAAGGCAGTTATGTTGAGTTGCTGGGTATTGCCGGCGATAATAATACTAAAGCAAGGTCAACAGGTTTTCATAGTGTGGTAGATAATTATCCAGAATTAAAAATGGTAGCACAGCAAAGTGCCGACTTTGACCGCAATAAAGGCATGGAAGTAATGGAGTCGATGTTGCAGGCACACCCGGATATTAGCGGCGTTTTTTGTGGCAACGATGCAATGGCAATGGGAGCTTACCAGGCATTGGTGGGTGCAGGAAAAGATAAATCGGTAAAAGTATTTGGATTTGATGGTGCCGACGATGCGATAAAATCAATTAAAGAAAATAAACTTGTAGCCACTGGTATGCAGTTTCCTAAAATTATGGCAGAGAAGGCCGCACAATTTGCGGATGAATATTATAATGGCAAAAGAGATTTTGCAGAAAAAATTCCGGTGGCAGTAGAATTGGTAACGGCAAAAAATGTAGACAATTATACCGGCTTCGGAAAAAAATAAGGCATGAATAAAAAGTTGCTCAAATATATTGTGTTGATAGTGGTGGCTGGTTTACTGGTTTATAATAGTGTGTATATAAAAAAATCAACTGGTACAAATGGGGCTGCAGCAAATACTACACTTGATCCTGCACAATTTGCACAACAGTTTTGGGCTACAACATTTACTGATTACATGGATAGTGCAGTAGAAATTAACAGTTTTATGCAATTGTTAAAAGAAGATCCCGATAAAGCATTTAAAGCATTTTCAAAAACACAGGGTATTGGCAATGCTTCTTATTTTTTGGTACAGGGAAAAGGTGTTATTACAACGATAAATGAAAATGAAGTAGTAGTTGCTGCTAAATCTGGATCAGGAACAATAACTATAAAACTGAATACCGGTATTTATTTTGGTAACGCAATTAGAGATGTTACAGGTAAAATAAGTATGGGTGATTTTGCCAACACCATGGAATATAATAATGTGTCAACTGAGCTAAATAAAATTGTACAAACACAAATTGTAATGCCATTTAAAACTAAAGCAGTCAAAGGGGCTGCAGTGTATTTTGTTGGCTGTGTAGAAATTGGACAGGATCAAATGACGCCAGATCATACAGAAATTTTACCTGTTAAAATAAATATTATCATATAGATTGCTGGTTACAAAAAACATAACAAAAAAATTCCCCGGTGTAATTGCACTTGAAAATGTCAATCTGCAAATTGACGCAGGAAAAGTTACCGCTATTATTGGCGAGAATGGCGCAGGCAAATCTACCCTGATGAAAATTCTTTCTGGCGTATACACCGATTACGAAGGAGAAATTATATTTAAAAATAAATCAGTACATTTTACCGGCACTTCCGCTGCACAGCAGGCAGGCATTGCTATCATTCATCAGGAATTAAATTTAATTCCATACTTAACTATCACCGAAAATATTTTTTTAGGCAGAGAATTGCTGAATGCATTGGGCTTGCTGGATAAAAAAGCTATGCTTGCAAAAACAAAAACATTGCTGGATACATTACATCTTGATGTTGATGCCAATACATTGGTAGCCGATTTAAAAGTGGGGCAACAGCAAATGGTGGAAATTGCCAAAGCATTATTGCTGGATGCTGATCTTATCATTATGGATGAACCCACTTCAGCCATTACAGAAACTGAAGTACACACTTTGTTTGAAGTAATTAAACAATTACGAAAAAAAAATAAAGCCATCGTTTATATTTCTCATAAATTAAATGAACTGTTTAAAATTGCGGATAATTATATTGTATTAAGAGATGGAAAAACTATCGACAGCGGCCTGATGCAATCGATGACGCATGATGAACTGATAAAAAAAATGGTGGGCAGGGCAATACAGCCCATGCAAAAAGAATGGACTGATCAAAACCCAACAGCAGTATTGCGACTGGAAAATATTTCCCTCAAACAAAATAACAAAGCCAACAAACTTTCTAACATTTCATTTACTGTTAACAGTGGCGAAATTGTTGGCATCTTTGGTTTAATGGGTGCCGGCCGTACCGAACTTTTAGAAACAATTTTTGGTTTGCATCCTCAGCTTTGCTCCGGTAATATTTATATCAATAACAAAAAAGCAAACATTACAAAGCCTGCCGATGCCATACAATTGGGTATTGCATTATTACCCGAAGACAGAAAAAAAGATGGACTGGTTTTAGGCATGGAGGTGAAAAAAAATATCAGCCTGCCTTGTTTGGAAGCAGTGGAGAGCATGGGTTTGTTGAATAACAAAAAGGAAACCGCACTTGCTAAAAAATATATTCTTCAATTAGGTATCAAAACATCAACAGAAAATCAAATCACAAAAAATTTAAGTGGCGGTAATCAGCAAAAAATTGTATTGGCAAAATGGCTGCAGCGTAATCCTAAAATTTTATTGCTGGATGAACCCACCCGTGGCATTGATGTAAATGCAAAAAATGAAATGTATATATTAATGCAGCAGCTGGCAGCAAAAGGAATGGGGATTGTTATGGTATCGTCTGAACTTACAGAAATTTTAACGGTCTCTGATAAAATATTAGTAATGGCCGAAGGAAAAATAAGGGCCATCATGCCTGTTAACGAAGCGACAGAAGATATTATACTTAAAGCAGCCATCTCAACAAATTAAAACAATGAACCTGTTACAATACAAAAACAATTTTGGCAAACTGCAATCTTTAATTGCATTATTCCTGCTGTGTATTGTATTTGCATTGTTATCAGATAAATTTTTTACCGTGGCCAATGGGTTAAATGTAATGCGCCAGATCTCAGTAAATATTTGCATTTCTGTTGGTATGACGTTGATCATTCTTACTGCAGGAATAGATTTGTCTGTTGGTGCAGTTCTGGCATTATGTGGCGCCATCACCGCAGGTTTATTAAAGCATGGTATTAAAATTGAAGCCTTACATGTAGATATCGGCTTTACTGTTTTAGGCGCTATACTTGCCGGAATAATTATTGGCAGCCTGCTTGGTTTTTTTAATGGCTTGGTAATTACAAAATTTAAAGTGCCGCCATTTATTGCTACATTGGCTATGCTTACTATAGCAAGGGGGTTAACGATGTTATATACCGGCGGCAATCCCATCAGTACGTTTGATAGCGCATTTACCTTTATCGGAGGCGGCTGGCTTTTGGGGCTACCCGTTCCCGTTTGGATTGCGGCGCTAATTGTTGTTGCTGCTATTATCGTTACTAAAAAAATAAAACTGGGCCGTTACATATTTGCAATTGGCGGCAACGAAAGTGCAGCAAAATTATCCGGCATCAATGTCAATCGTGTAAAAATAATTGTGTATACCATTGCGGGTGCATTGGCAGCAGCAGGCGGCATTATTGTTACGGCACGTTTAGATTCTGCTCAGCCCAATGCCGGTACCAGTTACGAGCTGGATGCTATTGCCGCCGTTGTTATTGGCGGCACTTCATTAAGTGGTGGCCGTGGAAGCGTTTGGGGTACGGTGTTAGGCGCATTAATTATTGGCGTGCTTAATAATGGCTTGATCTTGCTGGACGTATCCGTTTTTTGGCAACAGGTGGTAAAAGGCGGCGTAATTTTATTAGCGGTAATTATTGATAAGATGAATACAAAGAATGAGTAGTTTTTTTTTGAGCCGGGCTATGAAGCTATGTGCATCTTCATTGGCGTCGCACTCTTGTACAGAAGTTCTCTATTCATCTTTTAGCGAAGCGTAGAATAATGCGGAGAAAAAGCAAAAACCGTTCCTACGGAACGGAAATATATTTCTCTACATTCATCTACCCACAACATGCCCCGATGGGGCAATGAAAACAAATTAAATGTTAGAGCATAAATTTTTAGTACGGTTATATTTTGTTCCACCGGAATATTTTGTGAGTAGAAATGATAAAGCATAAATTTTTTAGTACGCCTGTATTTTGTTCCATCGAAACATCAGGTGGGTAGAAAACAGATCAAGAATTTAAAAACGTTACGTAGGCATGTCCCGCCTAATGCGGGGAACGACAGTTGCTAAAAAAAGAAGCTAAAAAATTAAGAAGTTTAAAAAAATAATGGCAACTAACAAATACATACTAGCAATCGACCAGGGCACCAGCTCCACAAAAACATTGATCTTTGATGAAGCTGGTGTTGCCATTGCCAAAGGCACGGAATCTTTACATACCTCTTATTTCGATAATGGTTTTGTGGAGCAGGATCCCGAAGCAATATATCAAAATGTTTTAGCATCGGTAAAAAAATGTTTACAACAATTTGAAGAAAAAGGATTCGATGCAGCTGAAATTGTTTCTATTGGTATTTCCAATCAACGGGAAACTTTTGTGGTTTGGGATGCTAATGGAAAACCTATACACCATGCAGTGGTATGGCAATGCAAACGTTCGGTAAATATTTGTGAGCAATTAAAAAAACAAAATTTATCAGTCACTATCAACCAAAAAACAGGATTGGTACTTGATCCTTATTTTTCAGCCACAAAACTCATCTGGTTATTTCAAAATAACGAAACCATAAAGCAGGCTGTAGCAAACGGTACTGCTTTTTTCGGAACAGTTGATACCTGGTTATTATACAAATTAACGAATGGGATGGAGTATGCCACTGATTATACCAATGCCTCAAGAACTTTATTATTCAACCTGCATACATTAAAATGGGATGATGAATTGATTGCTGCATTTGGATTAAGAGGAATTAATCTGCCTGTAATAAAATCTTCTTCTGCTGAATTTGGAACAACCGATTGTAATGGGCTATTAAAAAATATAATACCAGTCAACGCATTAATCGGCGATTCGCATGCAGCAGCTTTTGGAGAAGGCTGTTTTGAAAAAGGAACGGCAAAAGCAACATTGGGTACCGGTTGCAGCATATTAATGAACATCGGCAATAAACCGGTGCAATCACAAAACGGGATGGTAACCACTATTTGCTGGAGCATTGCTGGAAGAATTGATTACGCATTAGAAGGTGTAATTGTTAGTTGCGGTGCCACCATTGAATGGTTGAAGAATGAATTAAATTTATTTAGTGATAGTAAGGATACAGCAGCTATGGCAAATACAGTAGCAGATAATGGCGGTGTATATTTAATTCCAGCTTTCAGTGGCCTCGGTTCACCACATTGGGATATGGATCGTAAAGCCTCTTTAACCGGGATGAGTTTTGGTACTACAAAAAATCATTTGGTAAGAGCGGCATTGGAATCTATTCCTTATCAAATTAAAGATGTAATTGTGGCTATGGAAAAAGATGCTGCTGTTACTTTAAAAGAACTAAATGCTGATGGTGGCATTACGGCCAATGAATTTGTGATACAATTTTTGGCCGACCTGTTACAAAAAAAGGTGGCCACTATCGGCAATCCCGATGTATCGGCATTAGGTGCAGCATACCTTGCAGGATTACAATCGGGTGTATATTTAAGTATTGAGCACTTACAACAACTGAATAAAGAAAAAAAATATCATCAGCCTTCAGTTGAAGCTACAGTTGTAAATAAAGGATATGCTGGCTGGCAAAAAACAATTAGTAACAAATGAATAGATCATTAAAAAACTTTGTGTCCCTTTATGCTCTTTGCGCCTTCGTGGTTCAAACAACCAGTGCTCAAAATAAACCGTTTGTTTTAAAACAATCGTCTTATAAACATTATGTTGATTATTTCAACAAAATGGAAGACGAGAATATTAAACAGGCCATACCCAACGACAGCGCCTGGAACTGGATGCAAAAAAATATTCCACTCTTTGAATGTCCGCAACAAAATTTTGAAGAAATATTTTATTATCGCTGGTGGACATTACGTAAGCACATCAAAAAAACGGAGAAAGGATTTGTGTTCACCGAGTTTTTAGTACAAAGAAGTTATGCTGATAAGTACAATCTTATTGCAAGCGCATTGGGGCATCATATTTATGAAAGCCGCTGGCTGCATGATAAAAAGTACATGGATGAGAATTTGAAAGTGTGGTATAGAGGTAATGAGGGTAAGCCTATGAAGAAATTACGTTTTTACAGTGGCTGGAATATGAATGCAGTTTATAATCGCTACTTAGTAAACAACGATAAAAAATTTGTGCTTGATCTGCTACCCGATTTAGAAAATGATTATGCGGAATGGGAAAAAGAAAAGCGATTACCCAATGGATTGTACTGGCAATACGACGTAAGAGATGCGATGGAAGAAACGATCAGTGGTGGCAGAAAAGAAAAAAATCCGAGGCCGAGTATTAATGGATATATGTACGGTAATGCTTTGGCGCTGGCAGAAATGAAAATGTTGGCAGATAAAACAGTTGATGCGATTAAATATATGGTTGACGCAGCTGCAATTAAACTACTGGTTGAATCAAGTCTTTGGAATTCTAATCACAACTTTTTTGAAGTAAGAAAAGAACTTGGCGATACCCTTGCAAACGTAAAAGAAGAAATAGGTTTTATTCCATGGTATTTTAATATGCCCGACAGCAATTTTAGTATTGCGTGGAAAAGTTTGACCGATACCAAAACATTTTGTGCGCCATTTGGAATTACAACAGCGGATAGAAGTCATCCATTATTTAGAACGCATGGTTGCTGTAAATGCGAATGGGATGGAGCGGTGTGGCCATTTGCAACATCGCAAACATTAACTGCTATGGCCAACCTGTTGAATAATTATAAACAGAATTATGTAACAGACTCTAATTATTTTTCTTTGTTGAATACTTATGTAGAATCGCAGTATTACCGCGGCAGGCCATACATTGGTGAATACCTTGATGAGAAAACCGGCTTTTGGTTAAAAGGCGATGAAGAAAGAAGCCGTTACTACAACCACTCTACTTTTAATGATTTAATTATTACAGGTCTTGTTGGTTTGCGGCCAAGGGCCGACGATATGATTGAAGTGCATCCGCTATTACCCGCTAACAAATGGGATTGGTTTTGTTTAGATAATATTTTGTATCATGGAAAAATAATTACCATTGTTTGGGATAAAACTGGATTAAAATATAAAAAAGGAAAAGGGTTAAGTGTTTTTGTAAATGGAAAACGAATTGCGGTTTCTGAAAGATTAGAAAGAGTAACAGGAAAATTGTAAAGTAATTTATTTGTAATTTCTTTTGCTAATAATTCGTCCCGATAGGAAAGGTCGGTGCTCTGGATTTATAATGAGTAAATGCTTTAATAATACGCTTAAATAAAAGTTCAATAAAGATATGTTGTACAAGTGAGCCCCGCCACGGCGGGGACGATGATGCCATAAAAAACAAAAGCTGGTCTCAAAAAAAATAAAAAATGTTGAAAACAATTTTTCATATCGCTTTTTTTTCTTTGCTTGTTATAACATCTTTTGCGCAGCAAACAGAAAAAATATACCTCTCCGGTACCGGCAGTAACGATACCAAACAATGGGATTTTATGTGTACCGGTGGTATGAATGCAAACCAATGGAAAAAAATTGCCGTACCCAGTTGCTGGGAATTACAGGGCTTTGGAAAATACGATTATGGTTTTGCAAAAGATAGTGTGCGGGGAAAAGAGAAAGGGTTGTACAAATACAATTTTAATGCATCGGCAGCATGGAAAAATAAAAAAATAAATATTGTTTTTGAAGGTGTGATGACGGATGCTGAAGTTAAAATTAATGGGATGAGTGCAGGAGAAATTCATCAAGGAGCTTTTTATGCTTTTAAATATGATATAACAAAGTTGCTAAAGTATGATAAAGAAAATTTACTGGAAGTGACTGTTGCAAAACATTCCACCAATCAATCGGTGAATGAAGCAGAACGCAAAGCAGACTTCTGGATTTTTGGAGGGATATTTAGACCGGTATATCTTGAAGTATTACCTCTATTAAATATTGAAACCGTTGCAATAGATGCCAGGGCAGATGGAAGTTTTGCTGCAAATGTTACCGTGTCTGGCGAAGGAAACAAAGTAACTGTTGATATCTTCAGGATGGGAGATAGTAAACCTGTTTATGCTATATCAAAACAATATAAAAGCTCCAGTTTTATAAAGCTTACCGGTAAAATAATATCTCCGTTTTTATGGACTCCTGAATCTCCCTATTTGTACAATGCTGTTGTTACCGTATATAAAAATGGCCTGGCTATTCATAAGGTTACAAAGAAAATTGGTTTTCGAACTATAGAGCTAAAACAACGTGATGGCTTTTATGTAAACGGCATTAAAGTAAAAATGAAAGGTGTAAACCGTAGCCCGTTCAGGCCGGAAACAGGAAGGACATTGAGTATACAAAATAGTATTGAAGACGTATTGCTGATGAAAGATATGAACATGAATGCAGTGCGTTGCAGCCACTACCCGCCGGACGATCATTTTTTAGACGCCTGCGATTCACTGGGTTTATTTGTGATGGATGAACTGGCTGGTTGGCATGGTAATTATGATATTAAAACAGGAGCCAAACTGATGAAAGAAATGATTGACCATGATGTGAATCATCCTTCCATTATTATGTGGGCTAATGGTAATGAGGGCGGACATAATCTTGAATTAGACAGATTTTTTCCATTGTTCGATATTCAAAAACGTCCCGTTGTACATCCATGGCAATTATTTAATGGTATAGAAACACAACATTACAGAGAATACAATTATGGCATTGGCAATTATGAAAACGGAAAAGAAATTGTTATGCCTACCGAATTTTTACACGGTCAATTTGATGGCGGCCATGGGGCAGGGTTAGAAGATTACTGGGAAAAGATGTGGCACAATCCTTTAAGTGCCGGCGGTTTTTTGTGGGACTTTGCCGACCAGGCCGTTGTAAGAAAAGATAAAAATGATTCTTTAGATACTGATAAACACAGGGCCGCAGATGGTATATTGGGGCCGCATATGGAAAAAGAAGGAAGCTATTATGCAATAAAAGAAATATGGAGCCCGGTGTACTTTGAACGAAAAGAAATTACGGATGACTTTGATGGTAAATTAAATATTCAAAATCGGTATCATTTTAGCAACTTAACTGAATGTAAATTCACTTGGCAGCTAAAATATATTGACACTGATTCAATAGCTACTCAGGAAGGTACAGCAAATTCTCCCAATATTTTGCCAGGTGAAAAAGGGGTTTTGCAGATTAAGTTACCAAACTATTGGAAAGGATTTGATGTGTTGTATGTAACAGTAAAAGATAAGTACAACAAAGAATTATTTACCTGGAGTTTCCCCATCAGTAGTCCAATGAAAATTAGTAAAAGAATGATTGTAAAAGAAGGGATCGGTAAAATTCAAACACCGGTTGCTGATACCAATATGCTTTTGGTAAAAGTTGACGATTTGTCTTTAATGTTTGATGAATCAAGTGGTACGCTTGCATATGTTAAAAATAAAAACGGCGTATTACCTTTCAATAATGGCCCCATGATAGATGAAGGCGAAAATAATTTTAAAGGACTAAAAAAATACTGGCAAGGAAATAATTACATCATCGAATCTACCTTCGATAAAAAAGATAGTTACAATACTTTGCAATGGACAATTTATCCATCGGGGTTGATAAAAATGGAAGTGCATTATTTCCCTGCTTCTTATTTTACCAATACAGTAGGTGTTAATTTTTCTTATCCTGAAAGCGAAATAAAAGCTGTTGAATATATGGGCAATGGTCCTTACCGTGTTTGGAAAAACAGGATGAAAGGAAACAAATTTGGTGTCTGGAATAAGGAATATAATAATACTGAAACGGGAGAAGCGCCATGGATTTATCCGGAGTTTAAGGGATATCACAGTAACATGTACTGGTGTAGATTTATTGGTAAACAAAATTCATTTACTGTTTATACCGAAACGGAAGATTTATTTTTCCGCCTGTTCACACCTGCCTGGAAAACTGATCAATGGCATAATTACGAACCCATATTTCCATCCGGTGATATTTCTTTTATGCAGGGCATCAGTGCTATTGGCAGCAAAACGCAACGCAACGAAACCACCGGGCCAATGGGGATGAAAAATATTTTTTATGATTACGAAAAAGATCCGGCAAGGGCATTAAAGATGGTATTGTATTTTGATTTTAGATAAATGAGTTCAATAAATTTTTAGCTATGATTCTTAAAACCTACAAAACCGCTATTAAAGAATTAAAGTCGATGATTTTAGCAAGCCGCTACAGGGCTGCTGCATTGGCCAACAGAGAATTATTGATGTTGTATTTTTCTGTGGGTAAATTTATTTCTGAAAAAGCCACCAATGAAAAATGGGGTGCTAAAATAATACTGCAATTATCGGATGATTTACAAAAAGAATTGCCCGGGTTAAGAGGTTTTTCAAGTACTAACATTAAGCGAATGCGTTTGTTTTATGAAGAGTGGTCTCCGTATTTTGTAATTAGCCCGTCGCTGACGGGCCAATTACAAAAATCTAAAAAGGCAATTGAAAAAAAACAAAATTTAAATCAAAAAAATATCGTTTTTTCAATTAGCCCGTCAGCGACGGGCCAAATTACGGATGCATTTTTTTTAATCAGTTTTACCCATCATTCTGTTATATCATCTGGCGTAAAGCCAATTACTGAAAGATTGTTTTACATAGAACAATCTGCTGTAAATTATTGGAGCGTTACAACCTTAGAACATCAGATAAAATCTAATCTTTTTAAAAAGAAAGGAAAGCTGCTTAATAATTTTAGTAAAGCAATTACCAGCGAAACGCAACGGGAAAAAGCATTACAGGCTTTTAAAGATGAGTACCTGCTTGACTTTATAAATATTGAAGACCCCGAAATAGCAGATGAAAAAGAATTTGAAAACGAAATTGTCCGCAACATCCGCAAATTTATTTTATCAATAGGAACTGATTTTGCTTTTATTGGTAATCAATACCGGCTGGTAGTAGAAGATGAGGAAAGTTTTGTTGACCTGTTGTTTTTTAATCGTAAACTGCAATGTCTGGTTGCATTTGAATTAAAAAAAGGGAAGTTTAAACCTGAGTATTTAGGTAAAATGAATTTTTATCTTTCTGCATTGGATGAAATGGTAAAACAACCGCATGAAAATCCTTCTGTTGGTATTATACTTTGTAAAAGCAAAACTGATAAAGTAGTGGAGTTTTCTTTCAGAGATTTTAATAAAGCAATGGGAGTAGCAACATACAAAACCAGTAAGGATTTGCCCGCTAAATACAAAGGCATATTACCTGATGCAAAAACACTTAAAAAATTGTTGGGTTAAAACGGACATTTAAATAACATGAAAAAAAGAAGTATAAATATTATATTGTTTGTTTTTGCGGCAATCAATTTTTTAAACGCACAGGTAGCTGTAAAAAACCTTCGTTGCGAAATGCTCATTAATCCATTGGGTATTGATGCTGCACCACCACGGTTTAGCTGGCAACTGGAAAGTGATAAAAGAAATGTTATTCAAACTTCTTATCAAATAATTATAAGCAGCACCGATCAAAAATTAAAAAATAATGATGGCGATGTTTGGAACTCAGGGAAAATAATTGATGGTAAGTCTTTACTGATGGGTTATGGTGGTAAGCCATTGCAACCGGCTACAAAATATTTTTGGAAAGTAAAAGTACACACGAATAAAGGGGAAGCAACAACAAAAGAAATCGCATTTTTTTCTACAGGATTATTAAATGAGAATGATTGGAAAGCCAAATGGATCGGTTATGATAAAGCATCGCCATGGGATAGTATATCACAATGGTCAAGATTATCTGCAAGGTATTTAAGAAAAGAATTTGTAAATACATTGCCTGTAAAAAGAGCCACGGTTTATATTAGTGGTTTGGGGATGTATGAATTATTTATCAATGGAAAAAAAATAGGCGACCAGGTATTGGCACCCAATCCAACAGAATACCGCAAATCTTTTTTTTATAACACACATGATGTAACTGCCGTAATTAAAACCGGAAAGAATGCCGTAGCAACAGTTTTAGGCAATGGCCGCTTTTTTACCATGCGGCAAAATTATAAAACACAAAAACACAATACATTTGGTTATCCCAAATTATTATTACAATTAGAAATTGAATATACAGATGGCAGTAAGAAATTAATTGTGAGTGACGAAAGTTGGAAGCTTAATGTTGATGGACCGATAAGAACCAATAACGAATATGATGGCGAAGAGTATGATGCCACTAAAGAATTTATTGGGTGGAGTACTGCAGGATTTAACGATAGCAAATGGATGCATCCAGAATTGGTAACTGCACCAACGGGAAAAATTACTGCACAATTTTCTGAGCCCATGAAAGTAATGAAAACGATTAGGCCAGTTAGTATCAAAAAGAGTACTAACGGAAATTATATTTTAGATATGGGGCAAAATTTTGCCGGCTGGTTAAAATTGCAACATATAAATGGGAAAAGAGGGGATAAGATAACGGTGAAGTTTGCAGAAAGCCTGCAAGCCAACGGAGAATTGTTTGTAGCTAATTTAAGAGATGCCAAAGTTACAGATGTGTATACATTGAAAGGTTCAGGTGCAGAGAACTGGAATCCAGGTTTTGTTTACCACGGTTTTCGCTATGCAGAAATTACCGGCTACCCCGGCACACCAACCATAAATAATTTTGAAGGACAGTTGGTATATGATGCAATAGAAACAACTGGCTTGTTCGAAACTTCTAACGCAACAATAAATAAAATTTATAAAAATGCCTGGTGGGGCATTGCTTCCAATTATAAAGGAATGCCGGTTGATTGTCCGCAACGCAACGAACGCCAGCCATGGTTGGGCGACAGGGTAATTGGTGCACAGGGCGAAAGTTTTATGTTTGATAATGCAAAACTGTATGCCAAATGGATGGATGATATTGAACAATCGCAAAGAGAAGATGGCGCAATACCAGACGTAGCGCCGGCATTTTGGAATTATTACTCCGATAATATTACCTGGCCTGCAGCTTTTATCACCATTAGTAATAATTTATACAACCAGTTTGGAGATACCAATCCTATTCATAAAAATTATGCAGCCATGAAAAAATGGATGCTGTACATGAAGGAAAAATACTTAGTGGACAACATCATGACAAAAGATAAATATGGCGATTGGTGTGTGCCGCCGGAAACTTTAGAATTAATTCATGCAAAAGATCCGGCCCGGCTTACTGATGGCAAGTTGATTGCAACAGCTTATTATTACAAGTTACTCTCTTACATGCAACGCTTTGCAATTTTAACCGGTAATAAAAATGATGCAACAGCATTTTTAGCATTGGCACAAAACATCAGCATTGCCTTTCAAAATAAATTTTATAATCAACAGCAAAAATATTATGCTAACAATACTGTTACATCAAATTTGTTGCCTTTATATTTTGGTATTACACCCGATTCTTTAAAAGCAATTGTGTTTGAAAAGATCCGGCAAAAAATTCATGTAGAAAATCACGATCACATCAGCACCGGTTTAATTGGTACACAATTTTTAATGCGGGGATTAACAGAATATGGCTATGCAGATTTGGCCTATACTTTAGCCAGCAGCAAAACTTATCCCAGCTGGGGATACATGGCAGAAAATGGCGCCACTACCATTTGGGAATTATGGAATGGTAACACTGCCGACCCCGGAATGAATTCGCAAAATCATGTAATGTTATTGGGCGATTTAATTACCTGGTATTACGAAAACTTAGCTGGCATACGCACCAATAAAACTGATGTGGGGTTCAAAAAAATTATTATGAAACCAGTACTGCCCGATGGTTTGCAATTTGTGAATGCCTCTTATAAAAGTGCTTATGGTATAATTAAAAGTAACTGGAAAAATAATATTGATAAATTTGAATGGAGCGTTTCTATACCAGGAAATACAACTGCAACAATCTATATTCCGGCAAACAGTAAGGAGGAAATTTTTGAAAGCAGAAAAACCGTTGCAGCAAACAGCGATATAAAATTTATAAAGATGGATAATGGCGCTGCAGTGTTTGAAATTGCATCAGGTAATTTTTCATTTATAAGAATAAAAAATTTTAAGAATGGAATTGTAAAAGACGAATTTATTTTTAATGATGCACCTTTTCCAGAAAGTCATGCGGCAACAATAGCTGAAACACCTGCAGGATTAATTGCTGCATGGTTTGGCGGTACAAAAGAAGGAAATAAAGATGTGTGCATTTATACCAGCAGCTTAGTAAATAATAGTTGGACATTGCCTGTGAAAGTTGCTGATGGTATTATTAATGATTCGCTTCGTTATCCCTGTTACAATCCTGTATTGTATTATGCAAATAACGGCGAGCTGTTATTGTTTTATAAAATTGGCCCCAATGTAGCCGGGTGGAAAGGTTATATGATACGCAGCAATGATAATGGTAAAACCTGGAGCAGCAGGGAAAGTTTACCCGAAGGATTTTTAGGCCCCATAAAAAATAAACCGGTTTTAATTAACGATGTTTTAGTTTGCCCTTCCAGCACAGAAAAAGATGGATGGAAAGTGCATTTTGAATACACAAAAGATAATGGTAAAACCTGGACAAAGTCTGCAGCTATTAATGATGGTAAAAATGTCTCAGCCATTCAGCCAAGTATTTTAAATTATAAAGATGGACGAGTACAAGTATTATGCAGAAGTAAAAACAGAGCTATAAACGAAAGCTGGAGTAACGATGCTGGTAAAACCTGGAGTGCAATCACGGCTTCAGCATTGCCTAATAATAATTCTGGTACTGATGCAGTAACACTTCAAGATGGAACACAGTTGTTAGTGTACAATCATGTAATGCCTGCAGCAAGTTTACCCAATGGCAAAGGTGCAAGAACACCATTGAATGTTGCAGTATCTGATGATGGAAAAAAATGGCTTGCTGTTGCTGTGCTGGAAGATTCACCTATCAGTCAATATTCTTATCCATCAGTTATACAAACTAAAGATGGCCTGGTACATATTGTTTATACCTGGCGCAGAGAAAAAATAAAACATGTGGTGATTGATGTTTCAAAAATTGAAAAGAAAGAAATTGTAAATGGAGAGTGGCCGGGCAAAGCCCCCCTGCCCCCCGAAGGAGGGTTCTTAGACTCTAATTAATGTAAAGTTCGTATCACTTTTAGAGAGTGATAAAAAAAATAAAACATCATTCAAGTTGAGAAGAATTAATTTAATTTTCGCCGGGTGAGTCACTCCTTAAAGAGTGACTCACCCGGTGAAAATAAGTCTGCTGCATTTTTAAAAAGCTCCGTAAGAGCTTAAGGTGGGTAGAAAAAAAGATCATCGATTAAATCCGTTCCGTAGGAACGGCAGGTGCCCTTACAACACATAATTAAAGCTGAATAAAGAAATTTAGTTGAAGAGTGTCTCGCCTCAGGCCAGACCAATGAAGACGAACAAAGAAATACAGCTTGGCCCAAAATAATAAAAACATAATCTTCTCCATTTCCCTTCCGCCAGCTGGCGGAGAGGATAGGTTGAAAATAAAACCTGTAGATCCTGAACAATTGATGTTACCAAAATATCAATTGGATGCTGCTATTTAATTAAATTGCTGTATGAATACAATCTTTTTTTTTGAGCCGGGCCGCAGTGCTGCTATGAGGCTTCATTGGCGTCGCACTCTTGTGCAGCATATCTTTATTCAACTCTCCTTCATTGCAAAATATCTTTGCGTCTTCCCTCCTTTGCGCCTTTGCGTGAAAACCTTTGTGCTCCTTTGTGCCTTCGTGTCTTTGTGGTTCAATGCACTTTCGCAACCCAACACCGATAACCAATTCGCTAAACCCCTCAAAGAAGTGCTCAATGACATTCAAAAAAAATACAACGTCACCATAAAATTTACCGATAGCATGGTGGCTAACAAAAAAGTAACATATGCCGGTTGGAAATACCGCCCCGATGTAGAAATAACTTTAGAAAGCATCTTAACACCTTTAGAATTAAAAGTAAAAAAGGAAGGCGATAAAAAATATAAACTCAGTGCCTATGAATATTTTCGCTGGCAACCTGCAGAAGGTTGGGCAGAGCTAGACCGCATTGCAGCACAATATAAAAATGCAGCCGAATGGGAAATTAGAAAATCGGAATTAAAATTATGTATAAAAGAAGCCTTGCAATTAACACATCTTCCTGCATTGCCTAATACTATACCAATAAAAACTGCGGTAAGAAAATTTGATGGCTACACCGTACAAAATATTGCAATAGAAATTTTACCCGGCTTGTGGATCAACGGTTCTTTATACAAACCTGCAAAATACAAGGGCAAAATTCCCGTGATATTAAATCCTGATGGGCATTGGGAAAAACAACGCTACCGTGCCGATTGCCAGTATCGTTGCGCTGCATTTGCAAAAATGGGTGCCATGGCATTCAGTTACGATCTGTTTGCCTGGGGCGAATCATTATTACAATTTAAATTAGAAGACCACCGCCGCAGTTTATCCATGACGATACAGTCATTGGGCAGCATCCGCATTCTCGATTATTTATTAGCACAAAAAGATGCCGATACCAATCGTGTAGCCATTACTGGTGGAAGTGGTGCCGGCAGTCATTCCGTTTTAATGACGGCATTGGATGACAGGATAAAAGTTTCAGCGCCTGTTGTGGCGATAAGTTCGTATTTCTACGGAGGTTGCCCCTGCGAAAGTGGTATGGATATTCACAGTTGTGGTAGCAGAACAAATAATGTGGAAATTGCAGCCATGGCCGCTCCACGTCCACAATTATTAATAAGTGATGGTGGCGACTGGACGGATAAAATGCCGGAGCATGATTTTCCGTACCTGCAAAAAATGTACAGTTGGTATGGAAAGAAAGATGATGTGCAAAATGTACATCTGCCCAATGATAAACACGATTTTGGCATTACCAAGCGAATGCCGTTATACAATTTTATGGCAAAATATTTAAACTTAAATATAAAAGCCATACAAAATGATTCCGCAAAAATTGATGAATCAAAAATTACAATAGAAGCCGAAAAGTCGCTGTATGTGTTTGGCGACAAAGGAGAAAAATTACCGGCGCATGCCATACACGGATTTGAAAATCTGGAAAAAGTATTTGCTGAAGAAATACAAAAAGCAAAAACCAACCAGCGTTATAAAATCGGATTGATCGATCTGATGTTATTAAAAAGACAAAAGCTGGGCGCCATTACTTTAACCGCACAGTTAAATGCCGATGGGGTAGAAGTGGATATGGGAGGTTTGGGCACCCGGCCAACATTCGATAATCAATTGCTGATTGATTCGGTACGCAATAAGTTTTTGCGAACGGCTAAAGAAAATAATGTTGAAATATTTTCTTTGGCCATGACGGGTTATTATGCACAATCATTTTGCAACAGGGCAGCGTATAAAAAAAGTATTGAAGATTGTATTACCACCATGAAGCTGATGAATGTAAAAACTGCTTTTCTTCCTTTGGGTGTGCAATGCGATTTAAAAAAGAATCCGTCAGTAAGAGATTCCGTTATTACTAGATTAAAAGTTGCCGGTAAAATGGCGCAGGATGCCGGTGTGGTAATGGGTATTGAAACCGCATTATCCGCAAAAGAAGAAGTACAGTTATTAAAGGAAATAAATTCTCCGGCAATAAAAATTTATTTCAATTTTTCTAATCCTTTAAAAGAAGGCAGGGACTTAATCAGTGAATTAAAAATTTTAGGTAAGGATAGAATTTGCATGATACATGCCAGCAACAAAGACAGCGTTTGGTTACAGAACGATCCGCAGATAGATATGCACAAAGTAAAAAAATGTCTGGATGAAATGGGCTATACGGGATGGTTAGTTATTGAACGCAGCAGGGATGCAAAAAAAGCTTCTGATACAAAATATAATTATGGGGCGAATGCGGCTTATTTGAAGAAAGTGTTTCAATAACTGTATGCCTGTGGCGTACTCTGAGTGTCATGCTAGTTGTTTCTTCTTTGCCTTAAGCTGAATTTTGCGTTCATTGCGTTTTGCATTTTTTTCTTTGATGTCTTGCATAATTTTTCTAAAGTCAATAAGTTCTTGCTCTGTCCACGGTTCCGACTTTGTAGATAAGTCAACATTTTTTGGTTCTTTAATGAGTCCCATAATTTTAGCTTTTAAAATATTGTGAAATAAGTTTTAATGCTGCACCTGGTTCAATAAACATCCTTAATCTACGAAAATGTGTAGCATTTAGTGATTCCTGATAATGTTTTATAAGTGCTGACTTGGCGTCAAAAGCCAGAAATCCTTCAAAACCTTTGTCAACTGAAATCTTGCAGGCAAATGCAACAAGATTTCCCGGCACACCAAAATAAACTTTATCTTTTCCTTTGTTAAATTTTGCGCTCTCAATTAAGTGCATGAAAATATGGTCTTGCTTGTCTTCAATGCTTACGAGACCCTGAATAATATTTGGATTGTTATTCGTCGTCAACTTATAAACTTCTTTTGTTTTGTCTTTCAATTCTTTAAGCCAGTCAAATTGCCAATCTGCTTTTTTTATTTGTTTGATTTCTGCACTTGTAAGCCTGATAATTTCTGTGTTAAAAACTTCACCTGTTAAAGTGTTTTCTAATGAATTCGTCAACTTGTCGATGATAAAATCAAGTCCTGTATTTTGTTGCTTTTTCACTTAGCTAAATTACGAAATAATAGGCTTCTCGTCAACTATGGCTTTATTTCCTTCGGACTTTGGGCTGGTTGGTTATTGAACGTAGCCTCGATGCTAAGAAAGCTTCTGATACAAAATGTAATTTTGGAGCTAATGCGGCGTATTTGAAGAAAGTGTTTCAGTAGAGGTGCTAAGGCAAATCCCGGATTATTTGATATTATTGGATTAAAATCCGATAATATTATGTTTTTGGAACGAAATACTATGGCGAGGAGGCCATCAATTGCGGTCGAGATCAAAAAGCCCCGGCTCATTAAACCGAACCCAGTATTGCCAGTGAGCATTTAGCGCCGTGTCTTTTACAGGAAATTCCCTTGACCGCATCTTTTTTCCTTCGGGGTAAAACGATAAATTTTCTTCTATGTCTAACATGGCGGTATCTGATGACAGGCGCCGGATATAAATTTTAATGGTACTGTCTTTAAACAGGTCGAAAGCAAAAATATGTTGCTTGCCCAATGCAGTAAAGTAATGGCCAATAGATGTGTCGGCTTCCGGCGGCAGTTGATTAAACACACCCGTTTCGTATTCAGCAGGCATGTACCGGAAGGCCTGGTAAGCTTCGTTGGTATCCAATAAATTTAATAATACCGGCAGCTTTGCAGTAATGGCTGCGGCCAGGCTATCGTACAGCGGTAGTTTATTTATTACCGCCGTGTCAAACGGGTAAGTAGTATATACCGATAAAGTTTTTTTGCTGGTAGTACTGCAGCCCGGCATCGTGTATAAAAATAATAGTAGTACTATAGCTGTATAAAAATAATGCAAGCGCATAGGTTAAAGTTGGGATAATTTTAGTTGTTGTAAAAGTAGTTTTTTTTGGCTGAATGCTGTTGTGATTGAAGGCTGCTGGAAATTAGTAGATGTTAGCGGGGCTTAATGAATGAAGGTAGCGAAATGGCTTTTTAATTAGTGGCTTTATTTTTTTAGGCTGTAGCACACTGCGGTCGCAGACCGCTTGAATTTGTAGACACCAGTGGCCAACCTTCGGTTGAACACTGGTGCCAGTGGTGGTTACAAAGGTTGTAACGAACTTAATACTTCTCTTGGGTTGCAGCGGGCTTCGAGCTAGGTTGTTGGTACGCTTTGCACATTGCCTCGGCGGCATACCAACAAAGGCGAAGATTTTTTAGTTCAAGTCTTGCACTCATTTATTTAGTGTTCGTTGTTTCGTCTATTACTTTTTCCATGCAATAAGGACAGGCAATCCAAAGTTTTTCAAGTTGGCTAAAACATTTTTTGCAGATGATTACTTTTTCAACTACTGACTTAATTGGTATGCTTGTCCGAACAGTAAAGATGTCGGGAATTTCTTTTAAAAAACTTGATTCGTTTCCTTTCTCGGTGATTAGAAAAAGTTTGTCCTTGGCTCTTGTAATGGCAACATAAAACAATCTTCTTTCTTCTTCTAAAAGCAAGTCGTGGTTTGCTTTTTTGATAACTTGAAAAATCCTGTCCTCTAACCAAATGTCAGGGAAGCCACCGTTGCCTTCTGATAAGCCAAGAATAAAAACAACTTTTGCTTCAAGTCCTTTTGCTGCATGAATAGTTTTTCCTTGAACTTTTATTCCTTCGTTTTTGAAACGAAAGAAATAAGGTGTAAACATTTTACTTCTTCGGTAAAGGAATAAAATATCATCGTTTGTTAGCCCATCGTCTAACAATTCTCTTACTTTGTCAAAACAGAATTGTATGTTTTCATCATCACTACTGCCCGAACAGACAACAATTTTATGTTCTGATTTTTTAGATGAATGTATTTCTTTTTCAACTTTGAATTTGTTGTGCTTGATTACTTCGTTACTTGCACCAACAATGTTTTGAGTGCTGCGATAATTCAAATTGAGTTTGACAACTTTTGCATTTGGGAAATGATTTTCAAAATCAACTATGTAACTCACATTAGAACCTCTAAAACCGTAAATACTTTGCCAATCATCGCCAACACAAAACATTTGCGTTTGGTCATTTAGTAAAAGTTTGATTAACTCAACTTGCAAATTGTTTACATCTTGAAACTCGTCAACTAAAATATACTGGTATTTACTTTTGTATTTATTTGCTATATCCTCATAGTTCTGAAATAGGGAAGTACTTCGTGAAATCAAATCATTAAAGTCAAGAAAAGATTTGTCGGTGCAATAGTGAATATATTTTTCAACTATTGGAATTGCTAACTCGTAAAAGTTTCTAACTCTTTCGTGTTGGTCTTGTCTTGCATCATGCAACACTTTTTTTAAGTCGGTGTTCTCAACTTTTATCATGTCGGTAATACGCATGATTTGAGTAACAAAGTCTTTTACATTCTCATGGTAGCCGTTAAACTCTTCTTTGTATGTAAGTGAAACTGTTTTGTGATAGTTTGCTGGCAAACGATTCTTAACAACGCTGTCCAAAGTATGATTGAAAAGAGCAGAGTCTTTCGTCATGCTTTCAAAGGTCTTTACTAAAAGTAAATTGCCTTTTTGGAATTGTTCTTCTTTGTCTTTTGTTGAATAGCTTTTATCGCTTACATGTTCAATATAAAGATTCGCTTCAGGAATATAGAAGTCTGGATGAAAAGCAAAGTCTTTTACATTGAGTAATGGTTCGTATTCGTATTTAATGCTGTGGCGGTAAAACCAATCGGCAATAAACTGCTCCGATTTTGAACGGACTTTCGTTCCATCAAGAGTAGTGAAATATTTGCCGTCTTTTGGTACATTTTTTCCATCTGTTTTCTTGAGGTGGATTTTGTCAATAACGTAATCTAAAATGTAGCGTTTGAGTTGAAGTAAAAAGTCTGTGTCTCGGCATTGCTCAATTAGAAGTTTGTGGACTACTTCAAAAACGGTTTCTGGTGCAACATGCTTTGAAAGCTCATCTTCTTCGTCTCTCTTTTCATCTCCTATGATTCTAAATTTATTATCAAACTCATTCACTCCATAATTCCGCAAAATGCTATAACAAAAACTGTGAAATGTTCTAACAGTTAAGCCATCAATCCATTTGTGTTTTTTTTGTTGGCTGTATCTTTCTTTGTCTTTATCTACTTTGCTTAAATGCTTTTTAGACATCAAGATTTCATATTGTCCCGTTGTATCTGCTGAAATAATTAAGCGGTCAATCATTTCATTTGTTGCATTCTTAGTAAATGTAATTGCAAGAATACTTGATGGACTAACACCTTTTTCCTCAACCAGGTAAATGATTTTTTGTAGAAGAGTTTTTGTCTTGCCTGAACCTGCACCTGCTAAAACTAAAAGACGTTTATCATCACTAACAACGGCTTCGCTTTGTTTATCGTTAAGATTGCTTAAATCAATTTTGGTAGTTATCAAGTGAGTTAAAATTTGTTTATGCAAGATACTTTTAAATTGGGATTATTTACGTCCAAAATCAGCAGGGTTTTCACCCCAAGCTTTTGTTTCCCATTTCAAAACTTCGTTTCCATATTCGTTTTCTTTGAGCCATTTTACTGCTCTATCAAGAAGCTCAAAAAGTTTTGTGTTTTTATCGCTACGGTCATGGTTTGTTCTTGCTTGTTTGTCCCGAACCCAACCGATTGCGTTTCTACTATCAGAATAAATTGGAAATTTGATGTTGTGTTTCTTGCAATGAGCAAGTGCATGAACAATTCCTAAAAACTCAACTATATTATTTGTGCCATCCTCCAAAGGTCCAACCTTAAAAATGCGTTCTTTGGTATTTGTGTGAACACCTTGATATTCCACTATTCCTGTTGATGTGTTCCAGGCACCGTCAACCGAAATACTTTCTTCAATAGGTTTGCCTACAAGTAATAATTGCTCTGGTGTTAATTCGGTTTCAAAAATGTCTTTCCCGATATAATCCCACCACTCGTCTTTAAATGCTTGTTCAGCTAATTGTCGTGTTTTGAAAGATTTGTAAACCGCTTTGGGAAACTTATCTGTTTGTGCTTTGCAATCGTCCCAAGTTTCAAAGATTCCTGTTTGTCGTCCTTTCCATACAACATAAAATTTTTGTTTAGCCATTGTTTAATAGGAAAGTTTTCTATTTGTTTTATGCAGTCCGTTCAAAGTTAGCAGTATCCCGAAGCCTTACGGATAATAGATAAATATACGAAACTATTTTACTTTAATATCAAGGTAATTAGAGATCACAATTCTCTCCGCTTTAATAAATGCTCAACAACGGTATGCCGTCAAAGTGATTGCGACGCAATCCCGTACGTACGGGACCATGAAAAACTGAAACTGGTATCAAAAAATCAAATAGTAATATCTTCCATCTTTTTAGTAAATACATACCTTGTCTGCCGGTGTTGATATCGTTAAATTGTACAGCGTAATTGCTTAGCAAAATATTTTTTAGCGCACTAATTATTAACGATGAAACGATTGCCCCAATGCTTGCCTGCACTGTTGCTGGTGTTGTTACTGCTTTTTAATTTTAATGCATGGGCTGGCGATATTTTTGTGGCTGCCAATGGTTCGGATGTAAATGATGGATCGAAAGAAAAACCACTGGCAACAATAAACGCTGCATTGCGTAAAGCCAGGGAGTGGCGGCGTTTGAATGATGCGGCAATTGCAGGCGGGATAAATATTATTGTA
>JAYURK010000034.1:0-19897 GCA_043756235.1 Ferruginibacter sp.
AAAGGGTAAAGTGAAGATTGAAGAGTAATACAACGGCTGTTAGCTATTAGCTGTTAGCAATAAGAAGCCCCATTCTGAAAAGGATGGGGTTTTTGTTTGTAAGTATGGAGAAGGTTTGAATCATAGAAATATTTAGTATTCTTAATTTTTACTAATATTGTACTTTAATTTGTACATTTGTATGTACAAAATAGTAGTAATCATGCAAGCAGTATCAGTAACCCAATTAAGAAATAATATTAAAAAATACCTGGATGATGTTTCAATATCTTCAGATGTGATCGTTGTTTCAAGGGCTTCAGAAGAAGAGGCTGTAGTAATCTTATCTATGAAAGAGTACAACTCACTTAATGAAACCGGGCATCTGCTTTCAACAGAAGCAAACCGGCAAAGGTTGCACCAGTCAATCAACCAGTTGAAGGATGGTAAAACCTGTACATTTAAATTATAAACTGTATTTATGAATTTTGAGTTTACGGAAAACGGATGGGAAGATTTTGAATACTGGATAGAAACAGACAGTGGGATAGTTGAAAAAATAAAAGACCTGCTGAATGAAATAAAGAAAACTCCATTTACAGGAAGAGGAAAACCAGAGCCGCTGAAATATGACCTGAAGGGCTTTTGGTCGAGAAGAATTACCGGTGAACACAGGCTTGTATATAAGGTAGAAGGTAAAAAAGGCGTGAATCAGAAATGTTATATTATTCAGTGCCGTTTTCATTATGATTAATACCACTGCCCGGGTTGCTGTTTTCATGAGTCAATGGCTTTAATACCAGGAAGTAACTTTACTGCCTGAAAAAAGGAAAAAAATAAAGACAAGATGCCAACTATTTTGAAAGTTGACAAAACTTTAGACAAATACCTTAAAAAGAATTTGTTTAAAGAAAAAATCGATAAAGCCAACCAGGTCTTAAAAACTGTAGGGCTTCCCAATTTTGCCCAATAACATTACCTGCAGCAAGCATTTCTTTTTAAGCTGCTAACAATAGGAAAATCCCATTCTGAAAAGGATGGGTTTTTTAGTTGGATTTATTTTTGAGTTTGAATTTTAAAATCACAAGCTCTTTCTTAACGGTAAAATTGTTACCACAATGGTTACAATGCTGCAGATTGTAAGTACAAAACTGATATTAAAATGAGCAATGTTATCATTCAGATAATTATCCCCGTTAACTTAATAAACAAACATGGTAGTTTAATTCAGATGTTTGCTAATCAAATAAATAACCCTGTAATTTAAGTAAACAATCATACCAATCAGATAGCCAACCATGCTATTTAAATAACAAACCCTGTAAATTAAATAAGCGATGTTTATTGACCAATGCGTAGTTTTTACTACCCTATTACCAGGCTTTGGCTTTAAACAATATTTAACTAAATACAATATGTAAAAATGCCGGCCGCTGCGTTATATAATCTCACCAACATTTTAAAAAATGGCATACAAAAAGAAAAGCTCCAGCCACTACAACAAGGCCATAACCAGGCTGGCAGCTTTAAAATCCATTGATGCAAAAATGGATTTAGGTAATGGCCTTACCGTTATTATTTACGAAACAGCCGTAAATGCGCTACGCAGCAGCATCGACAGCTACAACACCCAACTTAGCCAGGTAGATGAATTAAAAAACCTGGTAGGTGCTACCGAGTTTACACTTAAAGACCTGAGCGAACGCATGCTGGCCGGTGTAGCAAGCAAGTTTGGTAAAAACAGCGATGAGTACGAAAAAGCCGGAGGCAAAAAGAAAAGTGAAAGAAAGAAGGTGGTACGTAAACCTAAGCTGTAAATGATTAGTGGGAAATGGAAAAGAGCCGGGAGGCTCTTTTTTTATGGAATTAAGCCTAAGCAAATTTTTAATTTGAGAATTTTTTTTATTGATTTTTCGAGCTTGTATTTTTGTTCATTATCAATAAGCAGGTCTCTTACAATTTTTCTATGAAGTAATTCAGCATTTTTAGGCATAACAACTACATCGTTGCCAGCAAGTATCGCAAGATAATCGGCACCTGAAATATTTTTCACTGCTCCCATATTCATTGCATCAGAAACTATTATTCCTCTAAAGCCAATCGTATCTCTTAAAAGAGTATTGATAATTTTTTTTGAAAGTGAAGATGGCATTTCGTTGGTGTTATAAATTTTATTATTTTTTACAGCAATATGCCCCATCATAACACTTACGGGGTTTGCTAATTTAATAATTGATTTAAAATTCTCTAATTCAGTCATTGCAGAATCTATATACACTAATTTATGATGACTGTCGCCTACAACTGCCCCATGCCCGGGAAAATGTTTGATAGTTGTAACAATGTTGCTGTCGGCAGATGATTTAATAAATGCAATAGATTTTTGAATTACCTGCTGCGTATCATTGCCAAATGATCTTTTGTTAATAATTTCTTTATTTATACTCACATCAGCAACAGGAGCAAAATTCCAGTGTATGCCTAATTTATGCATTTCATTTGCAATAGCTGCGGATGATAGTTTTACTTCTTCCATAGTTTTTAACTCACTCGTTGATTTCATAGAATCTGCATCTATAAATTTTCTATGAAACAAAGTAGGTTCACAATCACAACTAAATATTGGGGGGATAGTTTTATTATTAAGAGATGCCAGTTTTAACTTCTTTATTTCTTCTTTAAAAAGTTTACGGGTACCTTTTAAAAACAATACGCCTCCAATAATTTTTGCTTTATATAATTGCATAATTTTTGAAAAAGGAAGCCCAAAATCTTTAAATTGGCCCGTGCCGGGCATAATGAGTTGTGCAGCTCTTTCATTTATACCCATGCAATTGTATAAGCTGTCAACTTTTTTTAAAAGTGTTATATCTGTTGAGTAGAAATCCTTTACGGACCAATCGGTAGGAGAGGGCAATTTGGAAACTTTTTTTTGAGTGCTATATTCATGTTCAATTTTTTTTTGTGTATTTTTTGTTGTCTTTTTATTATCATTATTACATGCGTACATGCAAAAAAATAATATCAAATAATAATAAATTGCCTTGCAGGTTTTCATGTAGCGAAGTAATTTTTCAGGTATTAATATATGCGGCAAAAAAATTACTTGTCTCTTGATAATTCGTAAATTTCAATAATATTATTGTTATTGTCTAGTCGTACTCTTACACTTAAATTGGAAATATATTTTTGCTCCTGGTATTTTATACTAAAAAAAGAATAGTTCATATTTACTAAAACATTCTTACCATTTTCAATATCTTCAACAGTTACGTAATTAATGGTTTGGGTAATATTAGTTATTTTACCCCAATACCCAATTGCATCTTTATAAATGCTTTCCCTGGTTGGGTTATAATTGTTGTAATACCTGATACAATTGGTTAAATAAGGATAAATATTATCAAAAACTTTAGTTGTAGTTATCTCAAAGTAGTTGCGTACATGTTGCTCGGCTGTTACAGTTTCGCTGGTTTGAGTTGTGACGCTAGTTTGTGAGGCTGGTATTTCTGAAATCGTTTCTACTTGGTAGGTTTCGTTTGATGAATTATTTGATTTTTGATTTGCATTTTCCATCAAATCTTTGTTTGATGCATCTTCTGATTTAATTACCAAAAAAAACACAAGCGTACCTAAGCCAAGGAAAACTGCAATACCTAAGATTAAGAATAAAGGTTTATTAAATTTTTTAGGTTCAGGGTGTTGGGGATACGAAACAACAGGGTTGGATTGTTGAGCCTGCACAGAAATGTTTATAGGTTTGCCACATCCTATACAAAACTTAACGGTTTCGTTATTTTGTTTACTACAGTTGTTACAGAATGCCATAAATAATAATTTGCTGTTTTTTAAAATTTATTCGTCTGGCTGTTTTTGATATAACGTTAAAAAAAACAAGACTAATGAAGCTGAAAAGAAAAATATCAACAGAGAAAAAATAATACCTTCTATTGAAGAGTATTGTATAACTCTTATTAATTGATAAATATTTGTGAAGCAGAATAACAAACTGCCTATTAACGCAATTAAAGTTGCAATCTTTAATTTCATATTCATTGTGTTTAATTAATAAAATTGTTTGCGGTTTTATTAAGCGATGCATTTTGATTGCTGACAGCAATTATTGCCCATATAATTGAACCTAGCCAGGGTATTAAAAGTAAAGGCCATATTATTAGTCCAATTAACCCAACAAACATTAATATCAGGCCGCCGGGCACAGAAACATATAGTAAACCTAAAGGTCCAAAGAAAAAAGCCAACAAAATTGCAACCCCCATACTTTTTTGCCCGCCTACAATTACTACATTGTTTCCAACTGCCCTGTTTGGTTGAGCAGCATTTTGATTATTTATGGTCAATCCTGATTGGCCAAAAATTGAATTCAATGGATTTCTTTGTGGTTGAGGTGCTATTGTTTCTTCCAGTTTTATACCACATTTTATACAAATAATAGCTTCTTGATGAGTACCAGCTCCGCATTGGGGACAATGATTTTTCCCTTTATATGGAGGCAAACCGCATCCTGTACAGGCATACGCATCAACAAATAGAGTCTTTCCACAATTTCTGCAATGCATTTCAGACTTTTTTACAGGTTCTTGTGCAGTAGCCGTTTGTTGTAATATTGGTTGTGGGTGGTTAACAACAGTAGTTATCTTTAATGGGTTTCCACACTCTCCACAAAACTGAGAATCATTTTCATTTTGAGCGCTACAATTAGGGCAGTTTACCATAATATTTATGTTTAAGGTTTACAATAAAAATCAGTCGCCATATTCTACTGGCTGCATATATAATGCAATACTACTGCCATCAAAATAGGCAATAGCGTATTCATCATTTAAGTAGTTAGCTATTATTGCATCCTTTTGCAGTGTTGCATATCCGCCATTTACAAACCAACTGCCAATATTTGCATTGGCAATACCTAGGCTTTGTAAATTGGTATTTGCAAATTCTCCTTTGTAAATTTCATAGTCATTTTCGTCGTAAATAAATACAATCAGCTTTCTTTCGCTAGCTGCTTTATTTTCAATTATGCAGGCAAAACTCTTTTTTGCTATTCCGTTCAACTTACATCTTACTATTGTTTTATAATTGCCGCTGGTTTCCTTAATTCTCCATAATGCCTTGCCTGCAGCGGCTTTTCCTTCAAAATATTTATCGTTAAGGGCTTTATCAATATGCCAGGTATAATTATTTACCCTGAAATAATTTAAAAGACTTTTTTTAAACCTTGTTTCATTAATGGTATCAGCATTGCCGCAACTCCGGGTAATGGCATTTGTTTCAAAAAAATCTTTTGCATCAACCAGGTATTTTGTTTTCATATACCCTTTTTGATCATTTACTTTTACCTGGCTCCATTCGCCTTCTTCTTTTATAACATTTATTTCTGCCCCATATTTTACAGCATTTATTACATTAGCATCACTTCCATCAAATTGAGAAGAGCGTAGGTTTAACTCATTAGGTAATGCAAAACGGGTGTATAAGAATTTATCTCCAAAACCAACAAAATACCAAATACTTAAAGCCGCAAGTACAATGGCAGCACTTATACCGGTAATTATCCAGTTTCTTTTTTTATTAGGTTGGATTGTTTCAGCTTGTTGCTTAATAAAATTTACTTCTTCTAATGCGGAATTATTGGTTTTGAGAGTAGATACTTCTTTAGCAACATGCACAACAGGGTTAACAGGCTTTAAGGCGGTGCCACAGGTTATACAAAACTTTGCTTCATCCTTATTAGGTTTACCACAGTGGGTACAGAAGTAAGGCATAATTTAAATAGTAAAGAGTGTTATCAGGTTTATCTGAGGTAAAATAGAGTATATATTTTATATTTCAAATGATTTTGATTGAAATTTTTATGAAGATGTTTCTTAACTAATAGAGTATTGAACAGAGCTCCTAAAAACCAGTTTCAATTGTTCTTATTCCTTTCTCTTTCCTTTTTTGCTTCAACTGCAACAGCCTGCAATTCTTGAACATCAAATTGTCGCCATAATATAGTTAAGGCTTCTGTGTAAGTATTTTCAAGTTCCTTCGTATAAGGGTTCCAAAAATTATTATCTTCCGTTAGTTCTCTTCGGAATGTGAGTGATTTACTATCCCATCTAACTGAACCTGTGTATGAAAAACTTTTTGAACCTAAGTTTAAGTTTTTCTTCCATAATTTTTCTCCTGTATAATTTGATTTGGCTGTAATTACAAGGGATGCGGTAATATTAACGTTCCCGGTTTTTACACTATACGTATAACTACTTAGAATGATGTTATAATAGTCTTTCCAATTCCTTTGTACTTCTGCATTGTAATCTATTGCAATTTCCAAAGTAAAATCAGAATTTTGTTTATCATTAAAAACCATTTCATCTCTGGTTGTAAACGGCCCTCTTACTTTATAACCTTTTGCTGTAAGTAATGCTTCAATATCATTTACCATTTTACTTGAAAATAAATTATAAGGTTCTTCATTGTTTCCATTAAAATCTCCGAGTAAAAAAACAGGTTTCATTAAAGCAACTGTAACATTAGCGCTGGCCACTGATTCACGTTGCGGTGGCTCAAAACTATATTTTGGGCTATATCTGGGTAATGAACTGGATTTTGATTTTTGGGCACTAACTATGCAGCTAAAAGAAAAAAAAATAAAAATCTGCAGAATTGTTAAGCATATTTTTTTCATGTTTAAAGGTTTAATTGTTTTGTAGAATAATTATGTATGTAGTATCGCTATTTTGTATTTTTAAATCTGATGATGAACTTTATCTATTTAAAATTATTATTGAACGCCTAAATGATTCTGAACCAACAATTGTTTCTAATAAATATATTCCGGAAGCAATTTTCTGTACAGAAATGCCCTTTGTTTGCAGACCAACAATTTGATAAGTTGCAGATAAATAAACTACTTGTCCCAGCATATTGATTAACTTAAATTGAACATTCCTACCCGAAATAAATTTCATTCTCACATTAAAATCACCTTTGTTAGGATTTGGAAATATTGTAAACTCCTCTATACCATTTATATCTGGAAGGCTAATATTGCTTAAAGTTTTTTCGCACAAATTGTTAGTGCCATTAATATTATAAACAGATGCTGAACCTGTACAATTAGCTTCATACACCCTGAAACAGTAATTGGTGCCCGGTGTAAGGTTATTTATAGTAATACTAATTCTGTTTCCATTCATCACTACCTGTTCACCCACACCTGAGTATATAGAATCTGCTACAGGATCAGTACCATTTATTGGTGCAGTAAAATTTTCAAGCGTGTTTATTTTCACAATTCTTCTGGTACCATTTCCAGGAGAAAGATTGGCTGTTATTTGTGTAGTTGACCGGATAAATGAACTTATACCAGCCTGTAAAACAGGAGGCGTATTTATCATCGTTACTGTTGCACTACCCTGGGTTCCCCATCCACAACTGTTAAATGCTCTAAAATAATATGTTCCGGAAGCTGTTACTGTTTGGCTTGCAGATGCTACAGCCGTGCTTGTTCCATTGTTTGTAGTTCCTTGCCAGTAAATGGTACCATCGCTTCCGCCACTTGCAGTAAGTATTGCACTGTTGCAGAATGTTCCGCTTCCGTTTACAGTTACAGCCCCGGGTATTGAATTTATTGTAACCGTAGCACTTCCTTCTGCACCCCAACCACAAATATTATTGGCTCTAAAATAATATGTTCCCGATGATGTAACTATTTGCGGATTTGTTGAGTTTGCAGTTGAGGTTCCACCACTTATATTTCCCTGCCAGTATATGGTTCCTCCGCTTCCGCCACTTGCTGTTAGGGTTGCATTATTGCAAAATGCACCACCTCCATTAACTGTTACTGCATTTGGAGCTGAATTAATGATTGTTACCGTTGCACTACCCTGGGTTCCCCATCCACAACTGTTAAAAGCTCTAAAATAATATGTTCCGGAAGCTGTTACTGTTTGGCTTGCAGATGCAACAGCCGTGCTTGTTCCATTGTTTGTATTTCCTTGCCAGTAAATGGTACCACCGCTGCCACCGCTTGCAGTAAGTATTGCACTGTTGCAGAAAGTTCCGCCTCCGTTTACAGTTACAGCACCAGGAAGAGTACAATTAATAAAAGTACAAATATCAAAATTTCCAGAAAATGCACTACCACTTCCGTAGCTAAATACTCTTATCAAATAAGTATTGGTACCGGCAGGAGTAGTAAAAATCAAATTTTCGGTTACCCCAACTCCAAATAAATCAGCACAGTTAACCTGGGATGGGTTAGCGCAGCCACCTTGGTATAACCCAATTACAGGATCAAAATTACTTGTATTGGAAGTGGGTGTTACTCTTATTGTTAAAGTATTAGAACCAGTGGTTGTTATTGAAAACCAAACATCATCATCATAACTGCTCACGGGGTAACTGAAATTACATCCGGACCCGCTTGAAAATGGAATGCTTGGTGATTGAGGGGTTGCATTTATTGTAGAGCAGTTTGTGGTAACACAATTACCACTGGTATTAACTGATAATGTCATCGGGGAGCAGGAATTATCGTTATTACAAAGTGGGGGAGACACAGCATTACATCCTTGGGAATTTAGTAACGCCGCACGGGGACTCACTGTTAATGTTGCCCGCATTCTGCTAATTTGGTTTGGCGTAAATCTACCATAATTAGTGGATGGTGGTGGCCAACCCAGATAACAATAACTCATATAATTATAACGGCTGTTATCCCAAATACCGGAAGTGGTACAAGGATTTGTTGGACCGCAATCATTTTGTTTATGTGGAGGAGTATCGCAGCATTGATCACCATCAGCACTGCAATTACTATTTGCCGGACAGTTTGCATTGTTATTATCACCTTGAAAAGTATGATAAAGATTAAATCCATGCCCCAATTCATGGGCGGTAGTTGCATTATCATAATTAAAGAAATTATAAATAACAGCAGCACCATCAATGTTAGCAGGATTTCCGGGAAAATAAGCATATCCTCCCCAATTACCGTTACAAATGCTTTTAACCACCCAAATATTATAATAAGAATTGTTTGGCCATGTACTTAGCCCTTTTATTGCAGTTTCGCTTGCACTGCCCGGGCAGAAATTCTGAATACCCATTCCCTGACTTGCATAATTGGCAACTCCTGAACCATTTACTCTATTTATTCCTGTTGTGGCATTTCCATTTGGGTCTCTTGAAGCCAGGCAAAATTGTAATTCAACATCTGTACCATTACCGATTAAACTTCTAAAACGATCATTTAAACCGGAAATAGCTCCGTATATCTGTGCATTAGAAATATTAGTACCAACCCCAACTGATTCTCCCAAATGAATAACATGAACTACCACGGGTATTGTATAAACTACTGCAGCCTTTTGCTGAAATTTGCCTTTGTTATTATGCTTGCCGGATAAGGAGTCTTTTATGAATAATTGTATGCGCTTATCAATGCTTTTAACACTTTGCAGGTAATCAGGATTGTTTTTTAATAAAGATTGATGAATTTCATCAAAGCCGCAAGGCAACTGTGTAATTATATTTTTGTTTTGGCCAAAGCAGCTAATAGATAAAAAAGTAATAATTATTATAGAAATACCTTTTTTAAATGGCTTCATATTTTGTGCTATTAATTTTAATAAACCGTTACTTGTAATTTCTCAATTAAATTGACTTTATTTTTTTTAACCACTATGTTAATTCTTAAAACTGATAACCAGTTATTTCATAATAGGGCAAAGCCATTGCAAACTACCATTAACAAGGTTGTAATGGTTAATGCCTACTGCAATTTTTGATACGTTAGTTTTTAGCCTGGATAATTTTGGCTTTAAATCTATTTCCCCCCAAACCTATACCCAACAGTAAAGCCAAATCCTACATTTTTCCAGTTTGTTTTATCATCTGGGTCAACAGGGGAATCTTTGGGATTAATTTTAGTTAAGCCCAGTTGGCCATCCATGTTTAAAAATAAATTATTCGCAAATTGATATCCTATTAAAATGCTTATCGATACATCAATAGGTTTTAAAAAATCTTCATCGGGGTTTGGGTTTGATGGCCTGGTATTTTTAAATTTTATTTTTCCGCTTTCATCATTTTGCGATCCTCCTGCATAGTCAAACTTCCAATTCCCGGCAATTCCATATGCAACATCTGGGCCTATTCCTAATAATAAATTTCCTTTGCCAACCTGTGGCTTAAAAACTATTTTAACAGGCATTTCAACATAATAAGTTTTTATACTGCCAGTGTATTTTCCAAAAAAGTCTTCGCCATTTCTTTTGCTTCCCTTGGCTGTAAATTGCAGCCCGGCCTGCAATGAAAAATTTGAAAAAACAGGTATATCTACATTAAACCCTGGATGATACCCAAAATTCAATTCCTGATCTGCAATTTTATCACCATCATAATCTTTTCCTACTATTTTATTAAAATTAACCCCTGTTAAAATTGCAAATGTTGTTTTCTTTTTTTGAGCCTGGGTTGAAAAGTGAAGTAATGTAGTTGCCATTAAGGAATAGATAATAATCTTTTTCATGTTTAAAAGGTTTTAAGGTTTAAATAAAAGCCGGTTAATATTTAGAGTTTATAGATAAACCAGATGGGGAAAATTCTGCCAGTTTATTAATGTATCAACCACTTCACAATTATATACCATCTCCTATAAACATTTTGTAACCCAAAAGGGTACAAATCAAAAATTTTTGAAAATAATTGAGAGTTATTCAAAAAAGCTTTAGCCAAAACGGAATTTTTTTTCCCGAGTGTGTATATATATGATGTATGCACTACAAACCTTAACTAAAAACTGCCAGGTTAACTGTAGAACCAGGCAGCGAACTAAAACAAATGTATGAAACTAAAAAAAGAAAATTACACCATAACGGATTTACAAAAAACCAATCCGCTGCTTCGCAGGCTTTACATAATTTTAAAAGCCACTTTGTGCCAGGAGATGAGTTACCGTAAATTTCTGAAATTTTATCTAAACAGTAACCCGCATTGCATGCAAATAACTTTTTTAAATCATCAGGGCAAAGATGTTGGATTTTTTACCTGTACCTATTCCTATATGCAATCCTCTAACCAAAAATCAGTTATATGCCGGGTTGCAATTGGCATAATGAGTCAATTTCAGGGAGGTGCCATGCCTTTTGGATGTTTATGCAGGAGAATTATTTATTACCGAATTCTAAATCCTTTTTATCCAATATTTATGGTATCGTACCTTGCCAATCCAATTGTGTATGCCACCATTGCTAAATATACGGCAACATATTGGCCATGCAGGTTTAAAGAAACTCCGGCTTTTATAAATAATCTGAAGGATAATATACTGCTTGCCGGAAACATGGCAAATCTTGAAGTGCGTCCATTTGTGTTACGGATACATTTTGCCGTACACCTTGCTACCTCACTGCAAAAAAGAATTTTTGAAAGTAATAACCCCGATGTAAAATTTTACCTGGGCATTAATCCAGCATTTTTAAACCAGATGGGGGTTATGACAATTGTTCCGGTACGCTGGTCCAACATTATTGCCAATATCTGGAAAGCAATGATATTGAGGCCACTCAAAAAAGCAGGTATCAATATTTCACGAATATTTATTTAGTTTTATTGATTAGATGTAGCAAATGCTGTATTTGTATTAATTAGCAGGGATGTAACCTAAAAGGGTACAAAAAATTTATAGCGGTAATATTATATTTATGAAGAAATTTAATGAGAAATGAATCTGGAAATAAAAGAGTGTAAATCATTTGAGGATGATGAGCATGTATTTTTGGGCCTCTCTGTTCAGGACGAAAAAACAATTAAAGGCGTTCTCAATTGCCTCTATAAACTTTATGCAGATGATTGTGTGCGTTGGCTGATAAAAAATGAGGGAGGCAAGTCTGGAGGAGAAAGTACTGTACACAATGCTCACCATGCTTTTAGCGATTCACTGCTTGCCATTCATAATTCAGTTAAAGAGCAGCGGTTTAAGCCCGATGGCAGGCCAAATTCATCAAGACGGTTTCTTTACTTCGTAAGCCTTCGTTATTACAAACGGCTTCAGGTTAAAAAATATAAAAGCTATTCAATAATACCTGATGATGATTCTGAGGTTTACTCAAAACCTAATTTTGAGTTTCCGGTGGAGAAAGAAGAAAAAAACCGGAAATTGCATCAAATCATCAAAAACATGCCCGAAAAATGCCGTGAAATATTATGGTTAAAATATGTTGATGGAGATACAACAGAGGAGATAGCAATGAAAATGCAAATGAACGAACAGCAGGTATTTAAAAAATTGTATGATTGCAGAGAAAAATTTAAGCAATATATTTCTGATGGGTTTAATGAAAATTATTAACGTATTGTAATGGCAATTACTATAGAACTATACAAAAAAATGTGCGCCTATTTTGACGGAAAGTTAACGTTGGAAGAGGAAAAAGAATTTCTGGAATTGGTGGAAAATGACCCAGAATTAAAAAAGGAATTTGAGTGGGAAGAGGAAATGATTTTTAACTCTGTGCCCAAACACAAAGATGAGTTATTGTTAGCATCAGATGCTGGGATACATGATGTAGAAATCCCTGAATTTATATCAACGCCTGCTTCATCTGCTATATTGCGTTCAATTTTTACAAGAAAATTTGCCATAGCCGCTTCCTTATTTATTGCCATTGGTATTTTGGCCGTATTTATTATGAGGTGGAGTAATTTAAAAATTCAGATAGAAAAAAACCTGGTAATAAATGATAGTAATTTCAACAATAAAAATATTCCGGATACCGGTTTCATTGATACAAGTAAAGAGCAGTTTATAATAGCGGCTTTAAAAATTAACAAAGAGCAGGTAAATAAATTGGGCCGACATATACCTGACCTTCAGGTAGAGTCTCCATTATTGGGTGAGGTTCAGGTGGCGTATGTTAAAAAACAATATGCCGGTACAATTAAATTAACAGATCAATTTACTCAATTACGAGGCAGTGAAACGGATAAGGCAAATATAAAAGCATTTGCAGCATTTTATAAAGCCATTGCATTTATTGAGCTCAATAATGATAGTGCTGCAATCAAAATCCTTTCGGGCATAATTGAAAATGAAAAACAGTTTCCTGATTTGGTGCTGGAGGCAAAATGGAATATTTGTAAGGCATATTATAAGATCGGGAAAAATGAAGCTGCCTTAAAACTGTTAATGCCGTTACTTTCAAATTCTGGTTTTTTATTTAAAGTAGATGGAGAAAAATTACTCCAAATGCTAAAAACAAAATAAGAATTAAGCATTAGACTTCTTGTTTTTTTTGGTGAATATTACAGAAGCCCTTCTTTTCTTAAAAAAACTGCGGCTTCAGTTGCTGAGCGAAATTCTTTTCCGAAAAAATTTCTGGCTTTTTCAAGAAACCTCCTGTAAAATGTATCGATGGTATGGCGGGATACATCAAACTCTTCTGCAATAGTGCTCTGTGTAGCTTCCGGATCATAAGCCAATATACGGGCTGTTTGTAATTCCTTGGCCGAAAAAATTTTCATATCAATAAACCTCTGCATAGTTTTACTCAATATTTCTTTTTCCTTTTCAATTTCCCTGTCGCCAAAAGAATTATACATCCGGGGCTCAATTGCCTCGCCGTTATATTCGCCAATTATTGTAAATTCATTAACGTACTTTGTTAAATGATTTTTACTGTTATATTGAAAAATAGAAGACGTTTTTTTTACCAGAATATAATGTCCGTCACGGTGTTTTAATGCCACCCGGCTTGAATAGCGCTGAACCATAAATTGCAAAGGGTATGTACCGGAACAAAGGCTGCCGTACATTTGCTGTGCTATCAGCAATAATGAATTCTTGCATTGTGGGTTTACAATATTTTCCCAGTATTCCTCCAGGGTAAATTGATCATCAGAGTATCCCAACCAACGGTTAATTCCAAAAGACTGCCCGATTTCAAATTCGGGCAAATCTATAATAAAGAAAAAACGCTCGCCACCAAGGGTTTGTTTAAGCAATTCTATTTCCTGCTGTTGATCCTGGGGTGAAACCATTTCTGGCAAATGAGAATTTTCTTGCGTGAATAAGGATTGAACAAAAAGTTTTAAACTTTTAAAATTGGTATCCAGTTGTTTTGTACTCATGATTATAGTAATTAAGTTAGCTACATGTTTCCTCAGCGTTAAAAACAGCAAACTGATATTGAATTTTAAATAAGAAACATTTTATGGAGGAGTATAAAGTAAAGATATTGGAATATTATTGTATTTCAATCAGCGCTTTATGTTGTATATTTATAATGCCAGTTTTGATTGAAAGAAGCCAATTCATCAGATATGAAACAACTCTTCATTAGCCTTTTTCTGCTTTCTGCTAATTCGCTAAATGCCCAGGATACCTCCCCGGAAATTAAACGCCATTTTCAATATATGGATTCACTTTGGAATATTGATCAGTATGCTAATTTAATAAAATATGCTAAAGGAGTGGAGGAAGAGATTAAGCAAGGCAATAAATTTCCGCAATATATTTATTTCCGTTTTTTAACTGATTATCTGGCTCTTTCTTTAAAGGAAAACGGGCAAATTGAAGAGGCAGAGAAAACATTGATTGAATCTTTGAAAATTATTGCGCCTAAAGTTTCAAAAATTCATCCTGCTTATTCTGATGTATTATATGAACTTGGTAATTTGTATATGGAAACCGGGCGTTTTACAAAAGCTTACGATTTTTTTGTGCAGGCATGGGGGAATGTAGAATTTTACAAGAGTGTTGGTCCAAACCGCTACATAAAACTGGCAACCAACCTTATCACCGTTTGCTCTAATACCGGTAAGTTTGATATGGCAGAATTTTATGCAAAAAAAATTGAACAAAGTTTTCCTACGGCAAAATATTCAAAAGAAGCACTGATTGATTTTAATATCTCACTTGCTATCCTGTATTTACAAGTGCTGGGTGTTCAAAAAGCAGCATTGTATATTAACAAGGCTAACGAGCTGTTTTTACAAACTCCATTCAACATATTTACAAAAACAGAGCTTAACAATGCGCTGGCACTGGCATTAATGGCGGCCGGGCAAAAGGATTCTGCCGAAATAATTTTAATTGATTTAGCGAAAACATTAGATAAGCTAAAAATGAAAAACACAGACCCTTATTATTTAACAGCAGGTAATCTTTCTGATATTTATGCAATTAATGAAAAAAGCAAAAAAGCCGATAGCGTTTTAACAGCAGTTATATCTGGCCTTAATGGCAAGCGGAATAAATATATTGGCGCATTATATATGACACTGGCACTTGTAAAAGTTCAAAAGACTGAATATGAAAAAGGACTTGCTTTTATGGATACCGCAATTTCTATGTTTGATGAATTTGCAAAAAATGAGATGCAATTCAACCTCCCTGCACAATTTTTAAAATCTACTTTCCTGCTTAAGCTTGGAAGATATCAGGAAGCATATACAGTTTATGATAAGGTGATGAATGATTTTACAAATACTATCAGGAAAAATATTAATCTTTTATCTGAGCTAGAAAAAAACAGCTTGATGGTAAGTTATTATAACATGGCCAATTTTGCACAAGGTTTTCTTAACAATAACTTTTTTTCATTTCCTAAAATCCTCACAAAAAAAATTTGGGAACAGCAGCTTTTTTTTAAAGGGCTAGCAGCAAACAGCCAATCGGGATTTTATGAACGGGTAAAACAAAATGCCGACACTTCAATACAGAAACTGTACAATGAATGGCGTGAACTACATAAATATATACAGTTGCAATTGCAACTGCCTCAAGTAATCAGAAATAAAAATCTTGACAGTTTATCATTGCTCACTGAAAAAAAGGAAAAGCAATTGATGCTTTATTTTCCTGCAATAAATAAAAGTAATAATGAAATAACAGTGAAAAAAATTTATAAAAATTTGCAGCCTGGTGAAGCAATCGTTCACTTTAATCATTATATGCGTATAACTCCGGCTTTAGTGGATTCGCTTTGGTACGGTGCATTTATATTACGTTATGATAATGCACAACCGCTTTTTATAAATATTTGTGTTGAAGGAAAATTAAATAACCTTATCAACTTTCCATCTTCAGCCCGGCCAACAGGTTATCAGCAAAATCTATTGTATCCTTCAGATGTTTTGAACCAAAAGCGCAATCTTCCCGGAAACCATTTATATAAACTTTTATGGAAACCATTACAACCGTATTTGAAAGGCATAAAAACAGTATTTATCATATCAGACGGGATGTTGTATAAGATAGCATTGCATGTGTTGCCAACCAATAAGGGAGGGTATGTTTTTGACAAATATAATATACGTTATCTGTATCATTCCAGCGCATTATTGGATACAAGTTTTCGAATTCATAAAAAATCCTCCGGGGTGCAGTTGTGGGGGGGTATCCATTACAACTCTACCATTTCATTAAAAAATTCGGGTGTGCGTAAAAAAGGTAAGCATAATTTACAAGGAGAAATTAATAAAGAAATAATAGAGCCTGATTGGAACTACCTGCCAGGGACAGCACAAGAAATAAAAAGTATAGCAAAATTATGTCTATCAAAAAACATTTCCTTTGAAATATTTTCCCAAAATAGTGCGACTGAAAATACATTTAAACAAAATTTTGGTAACAATTATGATATTGTACACATTGCTACACATGGTGTGTTTGACTCAGGATATTTTTCCCGCAAGCCGGAATTCAGATTATTTTCTAATTTGGCATTCACCCTCTTAAAAAATCCAATGAAACAGGTTGCATTAGTTATGGCAAACCGGAATTTATTAAAAAGCAGTATTGGGAAAAATTTGCATGAACAGGATGGATTATTGAATGCAGAAGAAATTACAAAGTTAACTACCAACGAAAAACAACTTGTTGTGTTAAGTGCCTGCGAAAGTGGCACAGGCAATATTATTAGTGCAGAAGGTGTATATGGAATGGTTAGAGCTTTTAAAATGACCGGAGCTAAGCGAATACTGATAAGTTTATGGAAAGTGCCAGACAAACAAACAAAAGAAATGATGTTGGTATTTTATAAAAAAATTCTGGATGGTAATACAGAAGCAATTGCACTTAGGCAAGCACAACAATATCTGCGAAAGAAATATCCTCCATATTATTGGGGCGGCTTTATACTTGTGGAATAATGAATGATAGACACCATTCGGTTAAAATAGCAGCACATTTATAAATTAGCATTGAGCACCGTGCTTCTTCTTTGGCATAATCTTGGCTACAAAACAATATCTTCATAAAAACAAATCTCATGCAAAAACTCCTCCTGGCAATACTGCTCATCATATCCCTCCCAACCTTTGCCCAGCGCAATAAACTGGATAAGGAACATGAAAACTTTTTTCGCATTGGTGCCAAGGGTGGTGTTAATATAAATAAGATAACCGGTAAGTCTTATAAAGAAGGGTATAATTTTAATTTTCAGGCAGGTGTTTTTTTACAATTCAATTTTAGTGATCGCTTTGGTTTGCAGCCAGAGGTAAATTTTGTGCAGACTTCATCCGAATTCAGTAACGATGCCAATGATATTTATTATGATCTTTTTTTAGGTGGAAGCCAGAAAAAATCGAAACTCAATTTTTTGGAAGTGCCATTGTTGCTGAATATAAATGTAGGCCAGAGTAAAAGAGTAAAACTGCAGCTTGGTCCGGCGTATGGCGGCTTGCTAAAACAAACGGTTGACAGTTTAAAAAACAATGGCAATATTTATAAAAACGGCGAGTGGGCAGCTATTGGCGGTTTATGGATACAGATACCATTTGTAAACCTGGGAGCAAGATATAAACTGGGCCTTACCGAACTAAATGATATTGACAACCGCCAAAGCTGGAAGAGCCAGAGTATTCAGGTGTTTGTGGGCATTACGTTTTAGTAGAGTGGAGAGTTGCAGAATCATTATTTGTTTAAGATATGGTTATAGTGTTCTCTTTTGTATCAACACAAAACTTTGTTCCCTCCAAAAAATAAAGACCGAGAAGTCCGTTGTAGTCAGAAAAAATTCCATGTGCAGAAAAATCATAAACCTGAATCTGAAATTTTTCTTTTATTAATCCGAGGGATGCGAATGTATTAATCTCAAAAACTTCGGTTTCAATAATTCCGTTGGCGGTTTCAATTTCTACTGTTCCAATACTATCTTTAAGATCGTGCCCGGTTAGGTACAATGCATTGCTATCTATAGTTGTGTTGGTTGCGCCAGTATCCAAAATCATTTTCAATTCATACTTATTATCAATTTCGATGTTTACAAGTATGAGTCCGCTTTCAGGCTCCCGTTTAAACTTATAAGTCATTTTGCTATGCGGTTAAAAATGCCGGTAATTTTTCTTGCAGGTTTAAAAATTCCTGTATAAATCAAAGTGACTGTGTCAAAATTTAAAGTTTTATCTCTGCCTATATAACAAACTTCTTTTTTGTCTTTGCTGTGGAATAAGGGAATGCCAGATAAAACGTCAATCTTACTTTCGTCCATTATTGGATTTCCAAGCAAAACCCATTCGTCGGGGTAAAGGGTCTTAATATCTGTAATATTAATTAACTGTGCCATTATACTAACTGATTTACATTGCAAATTTACATTTTTTATTTATCACTATCAAGTTGACTAAAACCATGTATTGGTTTGCCATTATAATTGAAGCGGTTTATCAGATTTAATAGAGCGTGTTATTTATTATCTTGCATCATTCTCTTGCATATATAAAAACTCTATCGTATTTTGTTTTCATAATCAAACACTATGCAAAACATACGATTAGAAAACCTGCTGTTGATTGATATTGAAACAGTATCCGAACATCCAACTTTTAATGAACTAACCGAAGACTGGAAACATTTGTGGGAGGAAAAAGTACAGAAGCAATTACCTGAAAATGTTACGGCAGCAGCATTTTATCCGCAGCGGGCCGCTGTAATGGCAGAGTTCTCTAAAGTAGTTTGTATAAGCGTAGGGTATTTTAAAAAAGATGGTAAAGCTGTTCACCTGCGGGTGAAATCTTTTTATGGCGATGATGAAAAAATACTGCTGCAGGATTTTATTGCAGCCCTGCAGAAAATGGAAACCAATAACAACAAGTGGAGTTTTACGGGCCATAATATTAAAGAGTTTGATATTCCTTTTATCTGCCGGCGTTTATTAATTAAGGGTTTACACATTCCTGCATTTCTCGATTTTCAGAACATGAAACCCTGGGAAACCAATATGATTGATACGTTTCAATATTGGCGCTTTGGCGATTACAAACACTTTACTTCTTTAAAATTGTTAGCTGCTGCATTAAATGTTCCATCGCCCAAAGATGATATTGATGGCAGCATGGTTGGTGATGTTTATTGGAAAGAAAAGAACCTGGAACGGATTGTTACTTATTGCCAGAAGGATGTGGTTACCACGGCTAATATTGTTTTGAGGTTTAAGAATTTAGAATTGCTGGGTGATGAGGATGTGGAGATTGTGAAATAAAGATATTTTAAGAGTTCACTTTATCGATGGTTTCGGATTGGAAATTACTTTAAGAATTTTTTTCTCAGCTTCGCTGCGAACGGGTTAGCCACAAAGGCTCGAAGGCACAAAGGTTATTTCTTCGAAATAAAAAGGCAGTCTGAAGGATAGAAGAATCATAAAAATATTCACCTGCCGAAAGTTGGGGGCTGGTTGAAAATGACAATAAGTTTTTTTCTCAGCTTCGCTGCGAAAAGGCTTAGCCACAAAGGCACAAAGGTTATTTCTTCGAAATAAAAATGCAACTAGTATGTATTCACAGTTATCAGAAAGCGAAGAATTTTTAGGTAAAGAAATTGTAGATGCAGCTTATAAAGTACATAAAGAATTAGGGCCGGGTTTGTTAGAAAAAATTTATGAAGCTTGTTTCTGTTATGAATTAG